>JBEBXX010000348.1:0-4011 GCA_040391435.1 Aureliella helgolandensis
GCGGCGCATCCAGTGGCTTACGAGCCGGGTAGCCACAGTTTGCTTTCTCCCGCTGCGGCCGATCCCTCCTGGCCGGGCAGGACTAGGCCGCTGCTGGACTCTCGCTGAGCGGACTGCTGCAGTAGGCGATGCGTTAGTTCATCGTCGTCGGCCCCGTGCGAGGCCATGCTGCTGCGACGTCCCTGCCCTTGTTCCATGATGTACTGTAAGAAATTTACCAAGTACGGGTCATCCGGATACTTCGCGGCCGCTTCGAGCATCATCCGCTGCGCCTCCTCGGACTGCCCCGCGGTAGCTAGCATCTGTACCAGCTCGATGATCGCCCTACCGACAGGAGCGCCGACAGCGCCCATGCGGTCGACCAATTCGCGGCTGTAGGCGATCTTCTCCTCAAGTCTGGTGGAGAACATCTTCAGAGCCGACAGGGCGGTGATCTGGATCTCCTGAACATCGGCCAAGCTCTCGCGTTGCCGCACAGCCAGGCTGCTGTGGTAGAACGCGCGACTGGCACCCAGATTCATCGAACGCACCAACACACCCTGCAGATGCGCATCGCTGAGTGAACTGAAATCAAAGCGATCCAAGTCGATGATCTTGGTGATCCGCATCCCCTTGTCGCTGATGTCGGCGGTCGGCGCGGGGCGCTCAAGCCCCAGTTGCTGGTAGATTTCGCCGATCGTATGCACAGGAAGAATGACTCCCTGCTCTCCTTCCAAGTGGCAGAGCAGGCCCGCTAACTTGCCGCGGTAGGGCTCCTGCTGGGCCGCCTCGCGAGGCGTCGCCCCGTCAAAAAGCGGCAGTGGCAGCTCCAAAAACTCTTCCATGAACAGCGCACCCGCTTCCTCGACGGTGGGAGGCTGGCGGATCTCAACCTTCAATTTAGGACGCTGTAAAAAGTCGATGTAAGTCCTCGTGAACGGCAACGCCTGTAGTTCGAGTTCGTTGCCCAGTTGCAGCAGCCCAAGCGTTTCGTCGACAATGCTCTGATAGCGCGGAAAGCGAGTGCTGATAAACAAGCAACGTGCCGGCTTATCGGTCTGCTTAGCATATAGCACGACGGTGGCAACGCTGCTGGCGATCGCATCCGCCGCAGCTTCGCTCTGCTCCACTGAACTTTCGACCGGGCTGGCTTCACCGAGCGCCGGCAGTGCCCTGTCGTAGATCTGACAGAGCATGCGGGCCGGTACTTCATCGTCGACCAACGCCGCGTAGTACTGACGCAGTTCGGCAAATTGCTGTCCGCTCAGTGAGTCTACATTAGGTTGCTTCTCCAGAGCCTCCAGGACGCGCTCGATCGAATCGACTTCCGCGTAGTGTAAGATGCTATCGGTCAGCAGCGATTTGTGCTGGTCCTCGAGTTCAAAAGCCAGCGCCGCATAGTAAGCTCGATCCTCGCCGCTCAGCTCTAGATGCTCGGACAATTTGGCTGCCGTCGCCTGGGCCCCACTCTGGTTGAGCTGTGCCATCTGAGCTCGCAGCAGTTGACTCAGCGGTCCCGGCTGGTCGGGGAAATCTCGCAAGATCGATCGCAGCTTGGTCTCGGCTTGGGAGAAGCTAAAGATCCGCGTGAGCGAGACGACCTCGGCCAAGCGCTCTTTCCAAGCTGCCCCCGGGGGATCTTCAATCAAGCGGGCAGGGACTTTGGTGATCAAGTTGATGGAGTGATCCTGCAGCACGCTTGGTTCGGTAGCGGGCTGATCGCGCTGCAGCGTCTGCTGCAAATCGGCCCAGTATCCGGCGAGGGACAGTTTGTCCGCGCGGGCCAACGACTGCAGTAGTAGCTGCAGGGCAATCAGCGTCATAGCCGGCAACGATTCACGCGACTCGGCTAGGCCACCGAGCAGATACTGGGCGGAGTTCTCTACTGGCTCTTCGTTGAGCGACGAGGCCAGCGACTTCATGATCAAAGCCAGCGGATTGTCGGGCTTGAGCTTCAAGAACCGATTGGCGGTCTCCTTAAAGACGTCAAACTCTTGCATGCCCAGTGCCAACTCACCCTTAAGGGCCAGCAGCCAGGCCGCATTAGGAGTCTTGGCGAGCATCTGATTGATGCGATCCATGGCGGCCAGCTCTTGCCCACCTTCGATCAAGCGAATCAGTTTCTCGTAGTCTTGTGGCTGTTCTACGCATTTGCAGAACTTCATTTTTTTGCCGCTGCCGCACGGGCATGGCGAATATTGATCGACAGGCATGAATCCGCTGCTTTCTGGAGGTTGCTTCAGATAAGCCGGATATTCTACCAAACTTCAAAATTCGCTGCGACGGCTAATTCCCCAAGGAAACGGCCTAGGAAGCATCGCTCGGGCTGCTTCCGAGCAAGGCCGAATGATGAGCCTGGACCTGCTGGTACAGCCGCTGGATCTCGGCTCGCAACTGGGTGAAGTCACTCGTCGCCCGGGCTACGGCGTCTTGCAGAATCTTGACCTCGCGCTGATAGTTGCCCAGGTCGCTGCTGATCTCCTGTGCCTCTGCTTGGCGGAAGCTGATCATCTCTTGTGCCAGTTGGTTGGCCTTCTCCAATTCGCGTTGGTCGCGCTGGGCCAGCTCTATCCCCTGCTCAATTTCGTGCTGGCGGAGCATAGTATGGGCAAAGGCCTCTTCGAAGTCGACCAACGGCCGCACGTAAACGCGCTGCACCAATTCCAGCACGCCGCTATTGATCAGCGGCATGGCCACCTCTTCCTTCAAAATAATCCGCTCACCCTTCATATCGGGGGTTAACGTGACGACTCCCTCTTCACCACGCTTTAAGCGCAAATCGATACTCCGCCCCGAAGCGTCGAAGAAGCCTCGCGCCGTAGCATTGGCGATCTCCTTGCTGTCGACGTCCAGCGCGTACTCCTTGAGCACATTGACCTGGACCCACACCTCGTCCTTGGCATCGCTCTCCGCGGCGCGTGTTCCGTCGCGCAGGTAGGATTCGATCAGTTCCTCTTGGCGACCATCCTCGGTGGGGACCTCCGCAAACATGGCTCGCACGGCCTCTTCGTCCATGGCCCCGAAGATCGCCTCCTCTGACGGCTTCGCTCCGGGCTGCACGAATACATCGTGACTGTCCAATGGCAACAACTCATATAGCGTCCAACTCGTGGCCGCACCGCTGTCGATGCGCTGCTGCTGGCCGGGAAAGAGTTGCGTGGTCGGCTGCAGCTTGACCTGTCCCGCTTGGCTCTCTTTGACTACGAACTCGCCCAAATAATAGTTGGGTATGTGACGCCCCTCTTCATCGACCTGTTCGGCAAACGCATACACGACCGTGTTGACAGGCAAGCTCTCGCTCGACTGTGCCACTGGGGCAACCGGAGCCACCGCCGGATCCTCTGCCAACGGGTCGACAGCCTCCTCGCCCGGCAGCTCTTCAGGCACCGGAAATTCCAACTGATAGGACCCCGGCTCAGCCTGCACCAGATTCAATTGCCGCCACACACGCCCGCGATCCGCCGTCAAGCGACGCAGCATCCCTTGCGCAGGGACAACCGCATCGACGTCCTGGGGTGTAATGGCCGTATTGAACGTTCCCCACAGCAGAGTCTGTGTAAGTTCCAATGCCTGCTCGGCATCCGCGCGGTTCTTGGCGGCTTCTTGCGTCGCATTCACGCGGCGGTAATGCACCCCGGCAGAAAAAACGATCAACACCCAACACTCGATGAACAAAAAGCTCAACAGAATGGAATGCAGCCATCCCCAACCACGGGCGCTCACTACCAATACGTATATGAATACGATCAGTGAGACTAACAACAGCAATAGAATGAGGATTCCACCCAAACCCATGGCAGTTTCATTTCCTGATCAGGAGTTGCAGAGAAGCTAAGTGCGGTACACGGCGGTATCTCAGTTTAGTTGCTCATTGGCGGGAATGTTAACGATTTCGCCCCCGTTTTCCGTAGAACAAGCCACCAACCCCGCCCCGAGAGTGGTTTGCCTGGCCCTGCCCGCATCGTCAATACAGGTAATTTGGCATAACTGCGAGATCCAGGGCGATTGATACGACCAATACATTCGCCATCA
>JBEBXX010000349.1:0-4005 GCA_040391435.1 Aureliella helgolandensis
CAACTACGAAGTTATCGACTTGGGCGTGATGGTCTCCTCAGACAAGATCCTCTCGGAGGCGGTCGCGCAGGGCGTCGACATGATCGGGCTGAGCGGCTTGATCACTCCTTCGCTGGATGAAATGTCCCACGTCGCGCGCGAGATGTAACGCGCCGGCATGACGATGCCGCTGCTGGTAGGCGGAGCCACGACCAGCGCTAAACACACCGCGGTTAAGATTTCCCCCAATTACGATGGCCCAGTGGTGCACGTCTTGGATGCGAGCCGCAGCGTGAGCGTGGTTGAGCGTCTGTTGAATAAGGAGCACCGCGACGAATTCATCGCCCAGAACGTGGCGACACAAAAAGAGCTCGTTGCCAGCTTCAATGACCGCAAGCAGACGCTGGTCCCCTACGCCGAAGCTCTCCAGAAGCGGTTTGCTACTGACTGGGCGAGCGTGCAGATCGACAAGCCCTCGTTCACCGGCACGCGCGTGCTCAAAGACATCCCACTTGAGGAGATTCGGCCCTACATCGATTGGTCGCCGTACTTCAGCACTTGGGAACTCAAAGGGAAGTACCCGAAGATTTTAGAGGATGAAGTCGTCGGCGAGCAGGCCCGGGAATTGTTCGAGGAGGCCAATCGCCTGCTCGACGAGATCATCGCCAAGAAGCTGTTGACGGCCAATGCCGTGTATGGCTTTTGGCCCGCCGCCAGTTCGGGCGACGATGTGATTTTGTATACCGATGAAACGCGCAAGCATGAACTGAAGCGTTTGCATTTTCTGCGTCAACAATGGGAGCGTAGAGGTCAGAAGGACTACCGCTCGTTGGCCGATTATATCGCCCCAGTGGATAGCGGTCGCGAAGACTACCTCGGTGGCTTCGCCGTCACGGCTGGCATCGGCGCACACGAACTAGCGATGAAGTACAAGGAGCAGCTCGATGACTATAAAGCCATCACCGCCTCCGCTTTGGCCGACCGACTGGCGGAAGCTCTAGCGGAGATGCTGCATGAGCGAGCTCGCGGCGACTGGGGCTTTGGTAAAACGGAGGGGCTTTCCAAAGAGGAATTGATCGGCGAAAAATATCGCGGCATCCGGCCCGCAGCGGGCTATCCGGCCTGCCCCGATCACACCGAAAAACGCACGCTGTTCGATCTGCTCGACGCTGAACGGACGGTAGGCATCGAGCTGACCAGTAGCTTTGCCATGTTCCCCGGGGCGAGCGTCAGTGGATTGTACTTCGGACATCCCGAGTCGCGATACTTTACGGTCGACCGCATGACCAAAGATCAAATCCAGGCCTATGCCAAACGCAAGGGGCTGTCGCTGGAAGAGGTCGAACGCTGGCTGGCACCGAACTTGGCGTATTGAGTGCGATTGCTGCGTGCCGCGTGGAGGTTGTCTATGCCGGTGGCTTGCGCACCGGCAGGGATGTGTCGGCAGGGATGTGTCGGCAGGGATGTGTCGGCAGGGAGGCTGGTGCAGGTGGGCTGGTGAGCAGCGATGTGGCGCCCTCAGGCAAGTCGTACGACGCTGGGCTGTTATAACTTGGCTTCTAGCTCGGCCAGGATCTCTTTGGCGGTCGAGCGGCCGCGGTGCGTCTCGCTGATTTTCAGAAAGGCAATCTTGCCTTGCCGATCGACGATGATCGTCGAGGGATAGGAGGTCTCGTTGGGCGCGTCCCAATGCAGCCCGTAGGCTTTGGTGAAGCTCAGTCCCGGGTCGAGCAGGAAAGTCAACGGTTTGGGCAATTGTGTGCCCTGTAGAAACTCCTCGGCATGTTGCTTGAGCAGCGATTTGGAACCGGGGTAAATCAGTAGAACCTGCGCCTGTTTGGCGGTGAATTGATCGGCATGCTTGACTAGATCGGCCACCTGGGCGGTACAGGCTGGGCACTGCGCCTCGGGGTAACCACGCAGCAGCACGATGACCACTGGTCCATGGCCGGTGATCTGGCTCAGCTCCACGGGTCCGGAATGCATTCCGGCGATGGCTTGCAGGCGGAAGTCCTGAGCTTGTTTACCTGGGGCGAGTAGCTTCTTAGCGGCGGCCACGGAGCTCTGAGCTTGGTTCTCACCAGCCTCATTATCGGCGGCACTAGCGTGGCTGCAGGGGGAGGCAAGCGTCAAAAGCATGAGTGCGAGCTGAGCGAGTCGTCCGCTGACGGGCATGGGGTAATTCCTCAAAAATGGCTGGTCAAAGTTAGATTTCGATCCCCAATCCTATCCCTTCGCCAGCAGGCGGTCAAACGTTGCGGGACGATAACCCATGCTGCCGCTCTGATCATCCCCTAGGGCTGGTCAGTTCGCCTATTTCGCCTAATGTTCGGCCATGTGCTTTACTGGGAAGTATTTCACTACTAAGATACTTCTCGGTGGTGTCTAATTGACGGTCGAAGGTAGCGTATGAGTTTGCAGAATGAATTAAAGCGCCCGGTGCCGTTTGCATCGCTTCAGCAAGAGACGCTGGTAAATCTGTTGCGCATCGGCGATCAGCTCGACAATCGTCTTTCGCGATTGTTTCGCGAGTCGGGCCTGACGCTGTCGCGATTCAACGTGCTGCGTATCCTGGTGCTGGCCGATCGTCCGCTGACCTGCGGTGAGATTGGGGAGCGGATGATCCACATCGTGCCCGCCATCACGTCACTGGTGGACCATCTGGAGAAGCAGGCGTTAGTGGAGCGGCAGCGATGTGTGGAAGATCGTCGAGTGGTTTATGTTCGGGTCACGCCAGCGGGGCGTGAACTCTGCCAGTCGGCCATGGCACCCTTAGCGGAGATTGAGCAGCGCCTGCTGAGCAAACTGAATTGCAGCGAGCTGAAGACTTTGAGCGGATTGCTGGATAAGGTCCGCGAGTCGATTGCTGCGGCCGAAGTTTAGCCGCCTGTTCGCCGCACTAGGTATCTGCGGGATTAGCTCGCGCCGCAAGTCATCGCTCTCCGTCAAGAAAGAGACAGCTTGAACACCTTTTTAATATCTGTGGTAACGCCGCTTCCAAGCTCCATCGAAGCCAGGAGAGAACGCAGCACGGTGAGGATTCGCACGATGAAGAATCGCACAATACAGAATCGCACAATGAAGAATCGCAAATTGAGAATTCTTGGTAGAGCTTGGCCCACCGGTCGGTGGCTGCTGTGGGGTGCGGCCTTAGGTTTTATGCTCTGCGCGGTTGCAGGTTGCGGCGGCGGTGCGTCGGGGCCACGCGCGGATGTGCTCGCGACGGTCACTGTGGCTCAGCCAATCACTAAGAACATTGTTGAATGGGACGCCTACACCGGGCGCATTGAAGCGGTCGACCTGGTCGAAGTCCGCGCGCGGGTCAATGGCTATCTGCAGTCGGTTCATTTTGATGAAGGCCAGTTAGTAAAAAAAGATGACTTGTTGTTTGTCATCGACCCGCGTCCGTTTGAAGCCGAGTACAACGCGGCCAAGGCGACGCTGCAGCAGGCGGAGTCGCAACTGAAACAGGCTACGGCCAAACTGGATGAGGCCAAGGCCCGCGTGCAGCAGTCGCAGGCTCAGTTGACTCTGGCCGAATTGCGTTACAAGCGCACGGAATCGTTGAGCCTTCGCAATGCGGCGGCCCAGGAGGAGCTCGACGAACGGCAAGCTGAATACCTGCAGGCCCAAGCCGACATCGAAGGGGTCCGCGCCGGCGTAGCTTCCGCCGAGGCCGCGATCGCTACAGCCCAGGCGGCTGTCGAACTGGCTCGAGCGGGCGTCGAGACGGCTCAATTGAATCTGCAGTACACGCGCATTCGGGCGCCGATCAGCGGCCGCATTAGTCGCCAAGCGGTCACGCCCGGGAACTTAATCGCTGGTGGCACGGCAACGTCGTCTCTGCTGACCACCATCGCCTCGCTGAATCCGATCTACTGTGTTTTCGACGCCAGCGAACAGGACGTGCTCAAATACATGCGTCTGGCGGCATCCGGTCAGCGCGAGAGCTCACGCGTGGCCAAAAATCCGGTCTTCCTGGGGCTGATCGACGAACACGGGTTTCCGCACCAGGGGCACATGGAC
>JBEBXX010000350.1:0-4004 GCA_040391435.1 Aureliella helgolandensis
GAAGTCACCAAACACTTCGCCAGGCTGGCGGTGCTCTTTGAAGTGAGCGAACACCGGGCGTAGTGTAGCGGTAATCTCGCTGCGCGGCACTTGATCTTTAAACAGGGTGGCCATGCGATTGCCGAGCATGCCGCCGCCGAGGAAAATCGTGTAGCGTCCCTCGCCGGTCTTGCCGTCCACGCTGCGACCGACCAGACCAATGTCTGAGTTGTATGGGCGTGCGCAGCCGTTGGGGCAGCCGGTCATGCGGATGGAGAATTGCTCGTCGGCTAGACCCATCTCGCTCAGTTCAGCTTCGACGCTATCGATCACGCCGGGCAGTGCGCGTTCGCTTTCGGTAACGGCCAAGCCGCAGGTTGGCAGGGCTGGGCAGGCAAATGCGAAGCGTCGCGCGTTGCTCATCTGCTCGACGGTAATTACCCCATGCTCGGCCAGGATTTTCTCGATCTCGGGTCGCTGGCTGGGCGCTATGTCGCAGAGCAGGATGTTCTGCTGGGCGGTCAAGCGGCAGTTGCTAACGTGGCCATTGAACAGCACTCGAAAGGCTGACTTGAGACGCAGTCCACCTTCGTCTTTGACGCGTCCGTTCTCGATCGGCAGGCCCAAGAACAACTTGCCGTCGCCTTGCTCATGCCAGCCCATGTGGTCGTTGTGTTCGGTCACGTCGGCTGGGTCTGGTTCAGGCAGGGGGCGAGGCAGGGTTCCGTCTGGCACGCCGCAGATCGCCTCGGCTTCGGAGAGGTATTCTTCGACTTTGGCTTTGAAGGCCGGCAAGCCCATATTGTTAATCGTGTACTTGAGCCTAGCTTGGCTGCGATCGGCGCGGTCGCCGAAATCGCGCTGCACCATGATGATGGCCGTGATGATGGGCATCACGTGCTCGGGCTTAACGAAAGTCAGGCGTTTGGCTAAGGCGGGGAAGCAATTGGCTTTGGAGGGAGTCGTGCCCATGCCGCCGCCAGGCAGGATGTTAAAGCCAATCAGCTTGTCACCTTCGGTAATGCCTAGTAGTCCCAGGTCGTTATCGTAGATGTCGATGCAGTTGTCTTCGCACAGCGCGATGCCAATTTTGAATTTCCGCGGTAGGTAGGCCTTGCCATAAATTGGATCGTACTCCGCCTCAGGTGGCGGCCCGACGACTTGTTCGCTCTTGCCGGAGATGGGATCTTTAATCCAGATCTCGTGGTAGGCCCCAGTTTTGGGACGGACGTGCACAGCGATCTCGTCGGCCAACTGTTGGAGTTGGTCGCGCAGGCCGTTTTGGCGCAGTGGGGCTGGGCAGCAGCAGACGTTCCGCGTCACATCGCCGCAGGCGGATTGCGTGGAGAGTTTAATTTCGTTGATGCGGTGGATGACGCCCCACAAGTTGTTCTTGACTACGCCGTGGAGCTGAATGCTTTGGCGAGTTGTGATGCGGATCGTGCCGTTGCCGAGTTCGTCAGCGATATCCAGCTCCCCTAGGAACTGTTCTGCCGTCATCTTGCCGCCCGGAATGCGGTTGCGGACCATGAACGAGTAGGCTTTGCCCAGGCCTTCCTTGCGGCGCTCTTTGCGCAAGTCTCGGTCATCTTGTTGATAGGTGCCGTGAAATTTCAGCAGTTTCGTGGTCTCGTCGGCCACCAAATCTGTAGTCTGATCGGCGAGTTCCGCTACGATCGAGCCACGCAGGCCAATGCTGGCCTCCTTGATATACTCAACTTTAGACTTCTTAACGGACTCTTCTGGCCCACTTGAATTTTCCGACTCGGCGGCCTTTTCCGGCTCTGCGTTAGACATCGACAACTTTCCTCAAACGGATTTCGACTGGCCTATGTAAGAAGGTACAAAACCTGCACAGTCGCAACATGTTTGTAAGTCGACTTGTCGGCATTGTCAAGCTCGACTGCTTGGCCGCAACGCGTTTCAGCGCGGTAGCTGCAACCGTGTAAGCGAGCTGCTAGCAGCTTGGCTAAAACGTCGCTCGGCAACCGTCCTAGCTGGCCGTCCTCGCTGGGCGTCCTAGCTGGGCGCGGATTCTAGCGATTCATCGTCGAAAGTTAGCTCGCTGGCCGCGGCTGGTGTCGGAGTAAAGGCGTCGAAGCGGGCCACCTGCACCGTGTCGGCACAAAAGGTCAAGCGATGATGTGGCTGAAGATCGTTGCGCAGGTAATCCATAATCGTCAGTCCAACCTCCTTGACCGCAATGACCTCGATGCGGATTTGAGGAGAGGGTTTCGTAGGATCAGCGGCCATCTGCCGTCGCCCAGCCCCGAAACACGCCACTGCGGTGTAGCCGGTAGCTCCCATGTGGGCCAAGTCCCGGGCGAGCTGCTGTTCGAGTTGCGGATCGGCCAGGATGGTTACGCGCAGCACGGTGCAGATACCTTTGCGGCGCGCAGACTGGGCGTGGTCGGCAAACGGTTCGTGCGCGTCGAGCCCGACCACGGTGAACTGTAGACCCTGCTGCTGAAAGTCGCTCTCCATCTCAGCCAGTTTGTCCATGACGCTGTGATCGACCAGCTCCGTCTCGGATAGGTCGAGTTCCACGTTTTTGCGATCCAGCAGTCCCTTGCGCTCGATCTGCAGGCGGAGTGGAATCCAGTTGCTAAACACCGCCGACTTGTAGGCTTGCAGCCGCACGGTCTGGCCATCATCGGCGACTACCTTTAGCTCGGGCTTGAACAGCGAGCGGAGCGGGACGCCGTTGGAAATATGAATTGCGAACTTGGTCACGATTCCGACGGCGATGCCCACTAGCAAGTCGGTAGCCAACACCGCCACCAGAGTCACACCGAAGATGACGAACTGTTCGCGACCGACTCTCAACACGTTCATGAATTCGTTGGGGTGGGCCAGGCGGAATCCGGTGTAGATCAGCATGGCCGCCAAAGCCGCCATCGGAATGCGGTGCAGGACCATGGGTATTAAGGCCACGCAGACCAGCAAGAATACGCCATGCCACAAGTTGGCAAAACGGGTGCGGGCACCATTATCGATGTTGGCCTTGCTGCGCACAATTTCTGAAATCATCGGCAGGCCGCCGACCAGTGCACAGCACAGATTGCCAGCTCCCACGGCCACCATATCGCGATCCATGTTGCTTTTGCGCTTCCACGGGTCGAGGATGTCCACGGCCTTGGCGCTGAGCAGCGATTCGAGGCTACCAATGATGAAGAACATAAATACCCATTGCCAAGCCTTGGGTTGTTGCAAGGCGGAAAAGTTGGGTAGGGTGATCGAATCGAACATCCCGAAAACACGGTCGGGCATCGAAACCAGATAGTTGTCACTGAGCTGGTACTGATGGCTTTGGAGGAAGGGCGAGTGGGCCCACACCGCATCGAAGGCCATCCCCATGGGGATCGCAAACAGCAGCACGATCAGTGGCGACGGCAGCACTCTCAGCACAGGATAGGTTTTGCCCAGGCGTGGCCACAGAAACATGATCAGGATGCTTATGATCCCGATGGCCGCGATGGCCGGGTTGGCCGCCGCGATAAACATGGGTACGTGCTGCAGGAGTTCGATGGGCCCGCCGGCAGCGGTGACACCCAGGGCCACCGGTATTTGCTTGGCGATGATAATTACGCCGATGGCTGAGAGCATGCCATGCACGACCGTGATCGGGAAGAACTCCCCGAGAATTCCCGCTCGGAAGACTCCGAAGAACACCTGCAGGATCGCCGCCACGACCCCTACAGCCAGGGCCGCTTGGTAGGCCTGGGTGTCGGCTGCCGTCCAGCCGCCGAGCATGCCGTCGCCCCCGAAGGCCTCGATGCAGCCAATGGCAATTACGATCAGTCCGGCGGCCGGGCCTTTGATCGTCAATTCAGAATTGCTGATCAGCGGGGTGATGATCGCGCCAATTATGGCAGTGAACACGCCTGCAATGGCCGGATAGCCGCTGGCGATTGAAATCCCTAAGCACAGCGGCAAGGCGATCAAGAACACCAATAGGCCAGAGATCAAGTCGTACTTGAAGTACGCGAAAAATCCCGCCATGTTCCCCTGCGGCTTGCCTGGGT
>JBEBXX010000351.1:0-4003 GCA_040391435.1 Aureliella helgolandensis
GAGCATGTGGATGATCTGCAGCTGCTCTTCGTGCAGCGGATTGTTGGCGAAGTTGCAATTGGCCGCGGCGGGATCGGCCATGAAACGCGAGCTGTGAAAGGTGGTGATCGTCTCGGCGTGCGCTAGTCCCGGCGCGATCACTTTGCGCCCCCCAGAATAGCCCGCCATAAAGTGAGGTTCGACCAGACCGGTGGCGATCCGCACATCAGCTTGAACAAAACGCCGATCCAGGCGGACCACCGTGCCGCGAGTCGTGGTCGAGCCCAACAGAATGTGCTGCGCATCGTCGCGCGCGAAGTGATTCTCTACGGCCACGTGCTGCAGGACCCACGGGTCGCCGATGAGCTCCGCCAATTCGGCTCCCTCGTTGGGTCGGTGCAGCCCGGTGGCTACCAACACGGTGATGTGCGAAGCGGGTATGCCACCGGCCAATAGCATTTCGATCATCGGCCGCAAGAAAAGATGATTGGGAACTGGCCGCGTAATATCGCAGATGGCGATGCAGGCGCTGCGCGCTCCGCGGGCCAGAGTCGTCAAATCGGCTGAGCCGACGGGCCGACTTAACGCTTGGCGAACCGCTGCATCCGCGTCGCTGAGCACCGGCATGGCGGGCTTGCGCAGGCAGCTCACTCGAACATCGGCCGGCACGGTCACGTTGAGCCATTGGCGACCGTAGCGAAGTTGGTACTGCATAGGTTTGCGCCACTTGCTTCAATAGTTACTTATCTCGGACCGGGCACAGGTGCCTGGTAAAACGCTGCCTATGCCTACCCTGTTAGTGTACGCAGCAGGCGTGGCAGCGGGCGGTAATGCGGGCCGCTGATAAACAAAAAAAAACGGTCTGCAAAACTTTCGTTTCGCAGACCGTTTTACTGAGACGCATCTCGGGTCTACCAAATTCACTTCAGCCGAAGCTTAGCGAACGTAGCTGGTAGCTTGAATGACGCGTCGATTGCTTTGCAGGTATGCACTTGGATCAACGATTGGTGCTGGAGGAACTGGAGCAGCGTCGCCGTTGACTACTGGAGCAGCGACAGGTGCCGACGATCCGTAGGTAACGTTTCCACTGCCGCAGGACGAGCAGCCGACAGTGTCACAGCCCAAGCTATCGCAGCCACCGCGGTGCTTGCGGTGGAACAGCTTGCTCAGCAGTCCGCCGCACTTTTTGGCGTGCAGGCTATCGCATCCAGCCGGTGCACAAGGATCGCAAGCGGCGATTTCAACGCCACAGCTAGGACCAGCTCCACAGCCTTGTCCGTTGCCACAGCCACTGCCACAGGCAGGAGCAGCGATTTCGCAACCACACGATGGAACGCCACAGTCACATGCGTTGTGTCCGCCAAGCTTGTGGGCGTGGTGTTTAGCCCGGCTAACCAGCTCCATCAGCGGACGGCGGCGCGGTTGGCACACGTCGTCGCAGCATGGGTCGGAAGCACAGCCGCCACAAGCAGGTCCGGCAATTTCGACACCGCAGCTAGGTGCTGCAGAGTACACAGGTGCAGCGATTTCACAGCCACAGCTTGGGTCTGCGTGTCCGCAGTGACGATGTCCAGCGTGTCCCTTGAGACGGCTGAGCAGGCCATGGTGGCGTGCCGGAGCACACGCATCGGCACAGCCAGTGTCACAAGTCGCCGCACTGATTTCTACTCCGCAACTTGGATCGGCTGCGATTCCGGTATCACAGCAAGCGCTGTCACAGCCGGAACCGTTCATACCCAACATGCGGTCCAAAAGGCCCCCACCAAAACTCGGGGTACAAAGGCTAGCGCCAAGTACGAGGGATCCCACTAGTGTATTCAATTTCATCGAGCCACAACTCCCTAAACGATGAACCTAATCTCTGGCGCGGCCTTCACGGGGGTGCTATTGGCCGAGACCGGTTTCGACGTACGAAGCCGCCGCCGAAATCGCCCTCGTGCCGGGCCGGCAAAGAACAAACCATTACCTACTGGTGACAGCCTGCTCAACTTCGTGGTGCCGATGACGGTTTTACACGACCGAGACTTGCGTCTACAGCACGTGTTCCACACTCCCAACGCGAAGCCCTGGGTCATTTGCGCCAGTTACCGGATGAGCCATTCCATGGGCTCTGTTTAATTTGTTTCCGGTCTTCGCCGCCACCTACTGGAAACCGTCTTGCGAGTCCAGTAAGCGGCGACAGAGAGAGATATCGGTCACTTCTGAAGGCATGCTTGAGACGCTCCAAGCTTTTTAGCTGTACGGGGTTACGACGAAAAGAGAAGTCAAACTATAGCGGTCGACGCGACCGCTCCAAGCAGGCAATCTGTGCGGGCAGCACAGCCTTCGATACCGGCACAAGTTAACTGCGATGCAAGTCAAACGTGAACATTTGTTCAGTAGCCTTGAGGTGTATTGCAGACCACACTCCCCTGCAACCGGCACGCGAAGAGCAAAGACCCTCTTCGGCACATCCGAAACATGCCGCACAGCCCCCGCAGACTATTGTCAAGTCTGAGGTACACTATCCCTACTGCGTTGCACCGATGACTTTCGAACCGCCTAAAAGATGTATCTACCAGGGAAAAAGTATGCTGCCGGCATCCGCCAGATACAAAATAGTGCATTATCCCGAACTTCCGGGCATCGCTTGCCCCTGCGGAACCGCCCGGCGTGGCTTGATGGAGGTTTCGTCGGTACCCTATTCGTTGCATGTGACTGAGATCTCGTTAGACGCGCGAGCCCACTACCACAAGCGTTTGACCGAGACGTACTTTGTGCTCGAGTGCCAAGCCGACGCAGCCATTGAGTTAGACGACCAACGGCTACCGCTCACACCGCACATGGCCGTGGTCATTCATCCGGGCACGCGGCATCGAGCCATCGGTAAAATGAAGGTCTTGATCGTCGCTTCGCCCAAGTTTGACCCAGATGACGAGTGGTTCGACTAAGCGGAGGCGAAGGCTCTGCATGGGACAGCCGGCGGCCCCGCGCAGTCGTTGACCCATGGGGTAGGCTGGAAGCAAGAATGAGAAGCTGATTTGTCACTCTCCGTGTATTTTCACAAGGTTGTTATGTCTGCTCATACAGTTTTGGATGTCGGCAATTGTGTTCCCGACCATGCTAGTATCAAGAACTTGCTCACTCGGCACTTTAACGTCGACGTCCTGCAGACCCATGCCAGCGATGACACGCTGGCTCTGCTTCGAAACCGCGACGTCGACTTGGTACTGATCAATCGCAAGCTCGATAACGACTATTCCGACGGGGTGGAGATTCTCAAGCAGATCAAGGGAGATCCTGAGCTGGCCAAGACGCCGGTGATGATCATTACCAACTATGCGGAGCACCAAGATGCGGCAGTAGCCCTGGGAGCCGAGCGGGGATTCGGTAAACTGGAGCTACAGGATCCCGCCACTCGGCAAAAGCTCAGCGCACTGCTGACTTCGTAGCGACCGCCACCTCCGGAACATGACAGTCTATGACCACCTCTCAATCGCTCCCTAGGACACTTCCTGGGGCACTCCCCGCCGCACTTCCCGAGACAATGCAGCGGGTGAGCGTCTGGGCTCCCGTGTGGATGCTGGCCTATCGCGAGTGGCTGCGCTTCTTCCGGCAGCGCAATCGAGTCATCGGCGCGTTGGGGCAGCCGATTTTGTTTTGGCTACTATTTGGAACTGGCATGCACACTGCCTTCCAAAGCGGTGGCCAGGACTTCATGACCTATTACCTGCCCGGAACGCTGGTGCTGATCGTGTTGTTTACCGCGATCTTTACCACGATTTCAATTATTGAAGACCGCCGCGAAGGATTTCTGCAAAATGTGCTGGTAGCTCCCATCCCGCGGTGGACCATCGCTGTTGGCAAGGTGTTTGGTGGCGGAGCGATCGCCTGGGTGCAGGCGCTCTTGTTCTTAGGACTGGCGCTGGTTACGGGCAGCGTGCCGCTATTATTCGGTTCCTTGCTCGGGGCCTGCGTCATGTTGGCCTTGGCCGCCTTGGCTCTCACGGCGTTGGGGGTGTTCTTCGCTTGGCCGATGGAGTCG
>JBEBXX010000352.1:0-4002 GCA_040391435.1 Aureliella helgolandensis
GACGGCGTGCTGTCGATCCTGGTCTACCCGGCAGCGTATCGAGCCAAATCACAGGAGCAACTGGGCGGCGGTGTGATCGTCGAAGGAAGTTCCGGTAGACTGGGAGAGGCTTGGCATCGCGGGCCAGTTATCCTGTCATGGAGCGAGGTGCTCGAAAACGTGCGCGACGAGTACCCGCAGCGGAATGTGGTGATCCACGAATTCGCCCATCAGATCGACATGCGCAATGGAAGCCATGCTGACGGATTCCCGCCACTGGAATCGCCCGAGGTGGCCCAGCGGTGGAGCCGTACGATGCCAGCCGCCTTCGACGAGCTGAGGCATAAGTGCCAGATGGGCATTCCCGATCTACTGGACTGTTATGGGGCGACGAATCCGGCCGAGTTTTTTGCAGTCGCTAGTGAAAGTTATTTTGAACAGCCAGGGGAATTAGAACACCAATGGCCGGATGTGTTCGAACTGCTCGACGGGTTCTATCGCAATCGAAACGAGCATTAACTGGTTCTCATTAGAGTTAACCGTCATTATGGTTCGTGCATACTAACCGACTAAAACGCAGACCAGACTACAACGAGCCCCATTGGGAAGATTAACTATGTCCACTCGCACCTTGGCGTTGTCGCTGCTTTTTAGCTGCCTGCTGCTCTCTTGGGCGGTCTCTCAAGAGCCCGTAGCCAGTCCATCCCCAGCGTCCCCGACAAGCTCTATCCTTGACGCTTCGTTGGTCGACCAGTGGGTGCACGATGCGTGGCAGGCGGGTGATGTTGAGCGAGGTGCGACGATCTTCGCGGATGCTAAGTTGGCGTGCACTTCCTGCCACAGGATCGGAGACAGCGGCGGAACGGTGGGACCCGACCTGTCAGAGGTGGCCAAACAGCGCCCGGTAAAACATATCGTCGAATCGGTTCTGTGGCCTGAGCGCGAAGTAGAGCCACAGTTTGTCTCGTGGAAAATTTTGACCGTCGACGGTGAAGTCTTGACCGGCTTCAAAGTGCATGCAGACGAATCCGAATTGCAGTTCCGCGAGCTGACCGGCGGTCAGATTACTTCTATTGCTACCGCAGATATTGAAGATGAAACGGCGGCTGGAAGCGTGATGCCAAGCCAACTGGTGGCCGCTCTAACGCGGCAACAGAAGCTGGATCTATTTCGCTTCTTGTTTGAGTTGGGCCGCGAAGAAGGGGAACCGATCGAGAGCATCGGGCAGATGTTAGCTCATGCACATAGTCATACGCCGGCCGAGTTTGAATTTGCGAACGCGCCGCTGGACCCGCTGCGTTGGCCGCATTGGCAACACTATGTCAACCGCGATCGAGCCTACGACTTTTATACAAAACAAGCGGAGTATTTTCGCCAGCAACATCATCGGCCGATGCTCCTGCCCGCTGCTCGAGGAATGGATGGAGGCGCGCAGGGCCACTGGGGCAATCAGCACGAGCAGACTTGGTCCAGCGACGCCTGGAACGCCAGTCGGCTGGGATCGATGCAGGCGGGGGTGTTTCATGCTCACGGTGTGATGACGGCACGCGGAGTGTGCGTGCGATTGGGGGACGAGCAGCAATTGTCCGCTTGCTTTAATCCCGATACGCTGCAGTACGATGCGGTCTGGGAGGGAGGCTTTGTATCGTTCTCTCCGGTCAGGCACGGTTTTTTAAATGGCCTCATGCAGCAGGGCACTCCCCTGCCCCGCCCCGAACAATTGCCCGTCGACAAGCCATTCCGCTACCACGGCTTTTATCGCCACGGACCACGAGTTGTCTTCGCCTACCGCATCGGCGATGTGGAGTATTTAGATAGCGCTTGGGCCGTCGCTGGACATTTCGAGCGCGAGGTAGCCCCGCTGGCTGAGCACTCGCTGCGCCACGTCGTGCGCGGTGGGCCAACCCAGTGGCCCGAAGTGCTGTCCACGAGTATCGAACCCGGCAGCGGTGGACCATTCGCGGTCGACACCATTGGACTGCCGGTCGACAATCCCTGGCAAATTCCGCTGTATTGCGGCGGCATTGATTTTCTTCCTGATGGCAGCGGGCTGGTATGCACGATGCAAGGCGATGTGTGGCGCGTCACTGGCCTGGATGGCGATGCCGAACAACCCGGCACTGCCCACTGGAAGCGGTTTGCCGCCGGGCTGCATCACGCCCTGGGCCTGGTCGTGTCCGATGGACGCGTGTATGTGCAGTGCCGCGATCAATTGACGCGTCTGACGGACCTGGACGGTGATGGCGAAGCAGATTTTTATGAATGCTTCAGCCATGCGTTCGAAACCTCCACAGCCGGCCACGATTTTATCTGCGGGCTGGAGCGTGACACGGAAGGCAATTTTTATATGGCTTCCGGAAACCAAGGCCTGGTGCGCATCGCTGCCGACGGAAACAGTAGTCAAGTCATAGCGACCGGCTTTCGCAATCCGGATGGTCTAGGATTGTTGGCAGATCAAGCTGTTACACTTCCCTGCTCGGAGGGCGAATGGACGCCGGCCTCGATGATCTGCCGCGTAGAGCTTAAGCAACAAGCAAGCGCGCAGCAAAATCCTTCGGATCCGGCTGGGCTGAATCTCACGCCGCACTTTGGCTATGGAGGTCCACGCGATGGTCGCCCGCCGGAACTACCGCTGTGCTATCTACCCCGCTTGATAGACAACTCCGCCGGTGGCCAAACCATGGTTCCCCAAGATCAGTGGGGGCCGTTGGCTGGACAGCTACTGCATTTCTCTTTCGGCGCGGCGTCCTGGTTCGCAGTGCTGCAAGATAAAGTGAACGAGCAATATCAAGGGGCCGTGGTCCCTCTGACCGGCGACTTTCTTTCCGGAGTGCATCGGGCTCGCTTTTCGCCGCACGATCAGCATCTGTACGTCTGCGGTATGCAAGGCTGGGGAAGCTACTCGCCTCAAGTCGGCTGCCTGCAGCGCATACGCTACCGCGGTGAAACTTTCCAAACGCTCACCGATTTCCATGTCCATCAAAACGGTGTTCGGCTGACCTTTGCCCAACCGCTAGACTCTACAATTGCCGAAAACCTGCAGCAGCACTTCGCACAAGCCTGGAACTACCGCTACGCCGGTGCATACGGCTCTCCGGAATACTCGCCATCGCATCCAGGTGTCGTCGGCCACGATGCGTGGCGGATCGCCGGAGCGCATGTGTTGGACGATGGCCGCTCGCTATTTCTTGAAGTGCCCGAGCTGCAGCCGGTCAATCAATTGCATCTACGCTTGCATGTCAACGCAGACGAAGCCCTGCCCGTTTGCAATCCGGCTGGCAACGGCCACGATGTGTTCATTACGGTTCATCGACTGGACGAGCCCTTCACCGATTTTTCGGGATATCAACCGATCGACAAAACCATTGCCGCCCATCCGCTGCTGGCCGACTTGGCACTGAGTCAACTCCGTGTGCCGAATCCCTGGCGCGAGAGCATGCCCGGGGCGCGGGCGATCACCATCGAGACCGGCAAAAACCTGACCTATGCGACTAGTGAAATTCGCGTCACGGCCGGTGAACCGCTGGCGCTCAAGCTGGTCAACCCAGATGTGGTGCCACATAATTGGGTGCTGGTACAACCTGGTGCTTTGCAGCTAGTGGGCGAGATGGCCAATCGGCTAATCGCTGATCCTGAAGCTTTTGCTCGGCAGTACATACCTCAGTCGGAAGAGGTGTTGCATTACACCGACATCGTCGAGGCTCAGACTGAGCAGACGATTTACTTCCATGCGCCCGGCGCGCCTGGCCGCTATCCGTTTCTGTGCACATTTCCTGGCCACTGGATGGTGATGAATGGCGTAATGATTGTTGAATAACCGTCTTCTGTTTTCGAACGCTGACTTCCGCGCTCTTCAAAACACCTACACCAACCACTCTTCGGCGTGTGCGCCTGCCACCGGCTCGTCGACTTGGCGGCGCAGCCGTTCGATTTGTTGCTTGAGCTCTTGTAATTCGAGCTCTTTTTCGCCATATAGTTCTTCGAGCTGGCGCAGTCGTTTAGTGGGCGATTGCAAGAGGATGC
>JBEBXX010000353.1:0-3979 GCA_040391435.1 Aureliella helgolandensis
TCACTCCGGCCACGGGCGAGCGGCTCTGGACATGCGGTGACGCCGCTCCGCTAGCCTATTCGTCGCTCATGGAATCCGATGGAGCTGTGATTGCCTTTGGCGGATACGGAGGTGCTTCGCTGGCCGTCCGAGCGGGTGGTCGTGGGGATGTCACTGAGACCCATCGCATATGGCACAAGCCCAAGGGTGGCAGTTGGCTAGGCACTGGCGTAGTCGATAAGGGGGCGATTTACATTTGCGACATTGGAGGCGTGGTGCACTGCGTGGATGCCCAGTCGGGAGGGGAGCTGTGGAAGGGCCGCGCGGACGGTGGTGGTACTTGGTCGAGTATTACTAAGACCGGCGATGGCAAGATGTTCTTGCTCACAAAGGCAGGTACGACCACCGTATTTGCGCCGGATCGAACTGCATACCGAAAGCTAGCCACGAACACGCTGGACGAAAGCACCAACGCATCCGTCGTTGTGGCCGGCGAGGATGTGCTCGTGCGAACCGATCAAGCGCTGTGGTCGTTTTCTAAGTAGCGTGTTGTGGACCGCTCCGCGGTCCTTGCTTTTGAGTGCATCTGATCGCGGAGCAATCAGCGACAAAGGTCGTGGACCGCTCTGCGGTCCTTGCTGTTCGTTTATCGCGAAAGTGCATGCAGAGCCCTGATGGCACGCACCGTCGGCCGCCCGAGCAGTCAGTAAACTGACCTATTTACCTCTGCCAATTACCCGTACGAATGTCGATTTAGCGTTGACCTACCCGGTTGAGGCGGCTATCCTCCCGCCCATCTACTTTCGAAAAAGCATTCTCGACAATGCGGGTACCCGCGAACCCCGCTTATGGGGGCTGCTGATCATGGAGTGGGTAATTGTAGTTTCTTTTATATCGGCTCGCTGATGGCTGTCGTCTTGCATGACGGCGATCGATCTTGCTGGATTTGCGGGTAGACGACGAGGAGTCTCAGGGATTGAGCGCGCTACTGTTGGAAACCGAACCCGAAGTGGAAACGCACGCCCACGCCGAGATCGAAGCGACCAAAGCCATCGATCGCCAATTGTTGATCGACAGCCGGCAGTTCGCTAGTGAGCGGCGCTGGGTTAGCTGGTGGCACTTGTGGTCGACTCTGGCGGTAGTGGCCGCATTGGGCTCGATCGCTGCACTGGCCGATCCGCTGTGGCTGCGTCTGCTGGCCAGTCTGATGACTGGACTGACGCTGGTGCGTGTGTTCATCGTATATCACGACTATCAGCATCAAGCGGTGCTCAAGGGCTCTCCGCTCGCCACGGCAGTGCTGTCGCTGTACGGCTATGTTATGCTTACGCCGCCGAGCGTGTGGAAGCGTTCTCATGACCATCATCATCGACACAATTCCAAGCTTTTCGGGGCGAGCATTGGGTCCTTTCCGATCATGACTACGGACGTCTATCAAGCGGCTTCGAAGCGCGAGCGACTTGAGTATCGCATCGCGCGCAGCCCGCTGATCATCGTCTTGGGCTACTTGTCGGTTTTCATGTTCGGGATGTGCGTTCGCCCGCTGCTCATGGATCCGCGGCGTCATTTAGATGCGATCGCGTCGTTGGTAGTGCATTTTGGGCTAGTTGCTGGACTGGTCATGTGGGACGGCTGGCTCACCGCCGTGCTGACCTTCCTGCTGCCGGCCTGTATCGCGTCCACGGCCGGAGCTTACCTGTTCTACATTCAGCATAATTTTCCAGGTGCCAAGATTCGCCGCGCCGAAGAGTGGTCGTACACCAAAGCCGCGCTGAAATCTTCGAGTTTTCTGGAGTTGGGGCCGGTGCTCCACTGGCTAACCGGCAATATCGGCTACCACCATGTGCATCACTTGAACGCCAAGATCCCCTTCTATCGCTTGCCCGAAGCCATGGCGAGCTTGGATTTGCTGCAGTCTCCCACGCGCGTCTCCTTACGACTGGCCGAAATTGTTGCTTGTCTGCGTTTGAAATTGTGGGATACGCGTCTAGACCGCTTTGTTTCCTTTGCCGAAGCGAAGGCAATCGGGGTGGAAACAGCAATTAAGAGTTGACGAAAGCGGGGCACAAAGACTATCTTTGCAGCTTCGTGAGGCCTGTCACGTTGGCAGGCTGCGAGAATTGATCGCCGCCGACGCGGTGTTCGTTACAAGTTTTCTTTAATGTCTACGTTTTGCTGAAGGCTCTCTGAACGAGCCTGTGTGGCCGTGACTTACCTTCGAGGGTGGGTCGACTGCATTGCCGGTAGACACAGAAATGGAGTGTTAGTGATGGAAGGTGAATTCGTCAAGAAACTGATCGAGGCCGGGGTACACTTTGGCCACCGCGTCAGTCGCTGGAACCCCAAGATGGCGCCGTACATTTACGGCCGCAAAAACTCGATCCACATTCTCGACATCCGCGAAACTCTTCGCGGACTGTTGCGAGCCAAGAAGTATCTCAATCAAGTGGCCTCCGGTGGCAGCCTGATATTGTTTGTGGGAACCAAGCGTCAAGCATCCGAGACGGTACAGGCGCAGGCCGAACGCTGCGGCATGCCGTTTGTCGCCGAGCGCTGGTTGGGTGGCGCGCTGACTAACTTCCGCACGATTCGCAACCGACTCGGGCGGTTGGAAGAGCTCGAGAAGATTATGCACTCCGAAGAGATCAACACCTACTCGAAGAAGATGCAATCGGCGCTCAACCGCGAATATCGCAAGATCTACCGCAACTTGAACGGTCTGAGAAGCATGAACCGCTTGCCAGAATGCCTGGTCATTGTCGACCCGTCTAAAGAGCGCAACGCTGTTAAAGAAGCTCGCCGCTTGGGTATTACCACATTGGCCCTAATCGATACCGATTCCGATCCGTCGACGATCGACCTGCCGATCCCTGGTAATGACGACGGGATCCGCTCCATTGAGTTGTTGCTCTCGCAGTTGGCCGACGCTGTGTTGGCGGGCAAGGCACAAAACCCTGAACTGCAGAAGACGGCGGGATCTCAACCATCACCGGCGGTTGCACCAGCCCCCGCATCGGCCGCGGCTGCCGTAGCGGCTTCACCGGAAGCGGACGCGGCTGAACAGCAGGTCGAGGCTTAGCTTCCACTGAGCGGCCTGAGGCTGCCGACTGCACAGCGTCTATTGCCAATCGACGTCTATTGCCACACGACGCCTACTGCCAAATGACATCTTCTGCCGAGCGATGTCTGTTGCCAAATTACGTCCGCTGGCGAGTGACGTCTACTGCCGAGCGACTGGGAGTCTGAGCCCGGTCGATCGCCGATCGAACCGACTATCTATTTATTTCGCCTAGCCCCGAGTCAGACCTTGGGGTGCATAGGCTTAAAGTGCTTTCTCAGGAAGCTCGGACCATCGCGTCCTGCGCATACTGAGGCAACCGAGGAGTAGACGATGGCTGAAATTACAGCAGCAAGTGTAAAAGCATTCCGCGAGCGGACCGGCCTACCTTTGATGGAATGCAAGTCGGCTTTAGCCGAAGCCGGAGGCGACGAAGATAAGGCGATTGCCATCCTTCGCGAACGCGGCGAAAAGCTCGAAGAGAAGCGCGGCTCGCGCGAAACAGCGTTCGGCCGATTCGGACTGTACTGTGGACTCGATAAATCCACTGGGGCGATCGTCGAGCTCAAGTGTGAAAGCGCACCGGTCACGCAGAACGAGCACTTCATTAACTTGTGCAACGACTTGGCCGAGGGACTGGCTATATCGACTGGCAAGGTCGAAACTGCAGATGCTCTGTTAGCGCTCCCCTCCCCTTCCAAGGCAGGCGTGACCCTGGGCGAACAGAAGGCTGAGCTGTTCAATCGCATCCGCGAAAATTTTGAAATTGGGCGGATGGCAAAGATGGACGGCACATGTGGTGGTTATAGCCACAACTTGGGAACCGTAGCCGGTGTGCTGGTGCAGGTTGAAGGTGGTACTGACGAAGCCGCCAAGGATGTCTCCATGCACATCGCCGCTATGCGTCCTGCCGCGCTCAGCAAGGATGAATTGGATAAGGCC
>JBEBXX010000354.1:0-3967 GCA_040391435.1 Aureliella helgolandensis
GCCCAAATCGACCAGCCCATCGCTGCCCTATTAACCGATCTAAAACAACGCGGCATGTTGGAAGACACGCTCGTCTTATGGGGTGGTGAATTTGGCAGAACACCCACTGTCGAACTCAGCGGTAGCGGCCAACCGCAAATGGGCCGCGACCATAATCATTATGGCTTCACCGTGTGGATGGCCGGCGGTGGAATCAAGGGAGGAACCGTCTATGGGTCCACCGATGAATTCGGCTTTAAAGCCCTGGAGAATCCCACGAGTGTGCATGATCTCCACGCGACCATGTTACACCTGCTCGGCCTGGACCATACGCGTCTGACCTATCGCTACGGCGGACGCGATTTCCGGCTGACCGATGTCCATGGACAAATCATGCACGACATTATCGCGTAAGATAGCACTACGTGCATCAGATTTCCCTAGACTCCACGAAGTTTCATATCCACCGCTTGCAGAAAACGACCCACCTATGAATCCCATTGGAAAATTTAGTGACTTGCTACAGTCGATCGCCCTGGCGATGCTTTCATTAACAGTTCTCTTGAGCAGTGCGATTGAGCGGAGCGCATTGTCGGCCGACGATGTTGCCTCGAAGCCGGCCCTACAAAAAGTACGAGTCGCTTTAGACGGATCCAAATTCGTATCAGGGGACGCAGATACAGCCTTTGTCCCCTGGGGATTTAATTACGTGGGCCGATTCGGTGAAATCGTCGAGGATTCGTGGGACACAGATTGGCCGCGACTTGAGCGCGACTTTCGCGAGATGCGCAAGCTGGGCGCGAACGTCGTACGCGTGCACCTGCAGTTTGGAACGTACATGACGGGACCCGACGAATTTGATCATGCGCAACTTGAGCGACTGAAAAACATGCTCGACCTAGGCAGCCAAGTCGGCCTCTACCTCGATCTCACCGGACTGTGCTGCTACCGCTTAGATCAAGTCCCCGAGTGGTACGACGCGCTGGATGAGGCAGCGCGGTGGGATGTGCAGGCGCGTTGGTGGAGCACGATCGCTAAAACGTGCGCTGGCCATCCAGCCGTTTTTTGCCTCAACCTGATGAACGAACCTGTCGTAGGGGGCAAGGCCGCAGAGGGAGAGCCGCGGTGGTTGACTGGCGAACTGGCTGGATTCTACTTCGTGCAAAAAATTTCAGAGGAGGCCGCCGGCCGCACGAGCGAAGAAATCGCTCAGGCCTGGTCCGCAAAACTGACGGCGGCGATCCGCGAACAAGATCCACAGGCGCTCGTAACAGTCGGTGTCATACCCTGGGCATTGGTCTGGCCCAATGCCAAACCACTGTTTTACTCACCAACGGTTGCCAAACATTTCGACTTTGTCAGCATCCATGCCTACCCAGACAATGGCAAGGTCGACCAAGCCATCGCCGCGCTAGCTGTCTACGATATCGGCAAACCGCTCGTCGTTGAGGAGACATTTCCATTGACCTGTACGATCCCGGAAATGGATCGCTTCGTAGATGGCGGCCAGGACCGAGTCGAGGGCTGGATCAGCCACTTTTTCGGCTACACAATTGAAGAGCATGAAGCCGGTGCCGAGCCAACTGGCACTGCCCCCGATGCTCCCTTTCAAGTCACCGTGGCTGACTTCCTGAGATTCTGGCGCGACAAGGGAAAGAAAATCGCGCCCCATGCATCGCATTCAACACCCGCCGATACCAACCCCGTTCAGCCGCGCGCGACTGATAGCGATGGTGCGCGGCTTGCGCCGCCGGCTTCCGACCAGTCGTCGGCGGCCGGCACAATCGATGAACATCCTCAGCCGGCGTTCTACGCGGCACAGCAGCTCGACCCGTCGCACGGATACATCGAAACTCGCGATGGGACGCTCCTGGCCTACCGGGTCGTGCTACCCGACGCAGACGTCTTTGGGCCCGGGCCCTACGATCTAGTGATCACCTACTCGGGTTACCAGCCGGCTTTGCAAACTGCAGATGCGCACCAAAACAAGCCTTTTGAGCAGTTTTCCGCGCTCGGTTATGCGGTGGCAGGTGTCAACATGCGTGGCAGTGGCTGCTCTGGAGGAGCGTTCAATTTTATGGAGCGGGCTACTTGGCTGGATGGATACGACATGATCGAGGCTTTTTCCGCTCAGGATTGGGTCGACGACGTGGCCTTGGGTGATCAATCCTGGCCCGGCCTGACCCAATTGTATGTAGCTTCCACACAGCCCCCTTCGCTCGATGCAATTGTTGCTGGTTCCGTCGTCGGCGATTGCTATCGCGACGTATTTTACCCCGGCGGCATACCGAACACCGGCTTCGGTCACATCTGGGCCGCCGGGCGCGATGCCGAGAATGCCTTTCCGAGCAGCCGCAAGGATCTCAACGCGGCAGTCAAAGCCGATCCGGTGTGCGCCGCCAACCAAGCCCTGCGAGGCCAGAACGTTAGCTTGCTCGAAACAATCCAGCAGCATCCGCTGGACGATGATTACTGGCAAAGCATTGCGGCCGAATCGCTGGTAGGCAAGATTCAAGTGCCCGTTCTGCAAATAGTTTCATGGCAGGACCCGCAGGTCAGTGGCCATGCGGCAAACCTAACAGATCGCTACGCCAAGGATACGCCGGTGCGATTGGTGGGAGTAAATGGATTTCATCAATACTATTCCGGCGCAGTATGGGACGAAGTCGGTCGCTTTCTGGAGGTCTACTTCGACGATTCCGAGCAAGCCCAAGCCAAAGTCGAAAGTTACGAATCGGAAAATTCCTTTTTAGCCCTGCTGGAATCCAACGACACCGGACAGGTACGAGGCCGCTTCACACTACCGGAATTTACCGCTGCGGCGGCAGGCACGAGCTTTGAATTGGGCCATGAGTTGATACCCGATGCGACTCAAGCAACTGCCGACGCTAGCGTCTTCACCTACGCCGGTAGACGCCCCGGTGGTTGGCCTGACGCTGATAAAAATCAAGTAAGCTACACCTCAGCACCACTCTTAACAGAGCATGTCATGGCGGGCAGCGGATCGGTGGACCTATGGATTGCCGCCGATGCAAAGGATGTCGACCTGCAGGTCACACTTTCAGAAGTTCGCCCGGATCGACAAGAGATGCTCGTCCAGAGCGGTTGGCTGCGAGCCAGCCATCGCGCGCTGGATGAGCAGGCATCGACGCCGCTGAGGCCGAGGCAACTGCATACAGCGGCGTCGATTCAGCAGATGGAGGCTGGACAATGGACCGCTGTGCGCGTCGCTCTCTTTCCATTTGCTCACGTCTTCCGCAAGGGCTCACAGATCCGCCTGACGATTTCAGGGCCCGGTTCCGCAGTCAACGCGTGGCCGTGGGCCTTCGATGCGCTGCCAGGTGATTTCGCTGTGCGCGTCGCCCACGACAGCTCAGCTCACGACAGTCCAGCCCATGACAATTCCGCTGGGGCCAGCTCCGATCCCACCAGCCCGGTTCGCACCAGCACTCTGGTTCTGCCCGTAGTGCGTCCGACGGACCTACGTCTGCCTGAAGAATTGCCCGCCAGCAATAGCGTGACGCTTCAGCCCTGCCGCGTCGTTGAGTAAGCCGCTGGTGCATTACGCACTTCTCTCCATCTTCAATATTTTGCCGGGCTACGGTTGCCATGGCAATCTATAGCGCGGGCCGTGACGGTTCGGTCCCTCAACTTCCGAAATCGAAAGCAAACACGATGCAATGCGACGCGCCTCCGCGAAACTTCTATGTAGCGGTTGTCTTGCTTTGCCAACCCATTTGGCTGAGTGGCATGGCCGTGGCACAAAACTCTTCCGCGAGCGCTCCATTAGCGTTGGTAACGCCAGCCGATGTAGCAGACGGGGTTATGCCGTTGCAATTGGGCGGGGTAGGGGGTGTATATTTCTTAGCTGAGCCCGGCGAATTGATCATCGACGTGTTTAAGCAGGACGTCAAACGCGGCAACACATCGCCTCAACTGCGTGCCATCCTGGTCGGGCCGGACCGCAGCCCGGTTCAGGAAGAATTCC
>JBEBXX010000355.1:0-3959 GCA_040391435.1 Aureliella helgolandensis
AGGACGAAACGGCTGAGCCGCTTCGCCTCCATCGCTGACCGCCATCTTGGCACCTTCACCGGCTCCCAAGTCATCCCATACGACAACCATGTCGGCATCGGGATTGGCTGCACCACCCAGCAATTCAGCATCCAGCGGAACCGTGGCAAGCAGCCTGGCACCGATGTAGCCAGCGTGGCAGCGACTGAGCGTTACGCTCCCGATGACTTGATGGATTTTCATGAGGTCCTAAATCTCCGGTTCCAATTCCGCACCAATTGGCAAATAGCCGCTGCGTGCCAACGCGTCGAATCGACGATGATCAGCTTGGGCTGCGCTTGCTCAATGGCCCGCGGCAAGTCCTCCAGGGCAGGCAGGTGGATGGCGGACGTTTTCAGCTCGCTGGAAATCTGAGCCATGGCAGCAAACGGACGCGGCGTACACCACATGGCACGCCGATCGCCGTCGAGCAAGTGCTGTCGCAATTCGGCTAGGCCGGCTGCGGTGTCATCGCCCGCGAGGCTTTTGAGCTGAGCCTGGTTGCCGGCGAGTTGTCGGGCTAGAGCGGCGTGTTGGCCGGGTGCGGCAAGCACGAGCAGTTTTTCAGCAATAGGTCCAGTCGGTGTGTCCGCGGCCGCGGCTGGCGCGAAGCGCTCCAGCACGACACTCCGCTGCCGCAATTCATCTTGCACGGCCGGCGTCAGCACGCAGCCCACGGGGACCTGCAAGATGCGCAGAGCATTCCAGTGATCGCGCAAGTGTTCGAGAGCCACCAGTCGCAGATCGAGCCGCACTACATCAGCCACGCCCTGCACACCGGCCACATCTCGCGAGGCACCGGTGGCCGCGCCGCTGCGCAGGCGCTGCAGCACCGCGCGCACGATGGCTTCAACTTGTGTGTGTGTCAGAGCTTCAGCTCGGGGAAGTGACATGGGCGGTAGTTAACTCTTACGCTGGCTGCGGGGAACAACGAATACAAAAACTTCTGTCGTGGACTTCGCTAAAAATTTTGCTGGCAAAAATCCACTGATCATTTGGCAACATCTACTACTGGTCGACGATGCCCAGCACGGCCCAGCGAATCGGCGAATCTTCAACCCCGAAGATCTCGCGAATCGCGTGCCCATCGCTGGTCAGGATCACACGCTGGCCCACGCCCGCCCCCTGGCGATCGACGGCCAGCAGCGGACCGCCGTCAGGCGAATGGCCGTCAGCCAGCAACGGCTGCGTGACCAACAACTTGTGCGACTGCAGCGTTTTGTGTTTGACCGTCGCATGCGTAAGGCCCACGACCAGTGCAACTTGCATTATTTTTCTCTAATCTTCGACAGCCCAGAGGGCGACACATCTCTGCCGATGGCGTCAGCCACCGGATCTCATCCAACCAACCGCTTAGCCTGGAGGGCGACACATCAAATTTCTATTTCACCCCTGGATCACCCAAGATCCACAAATCTTCAACCAAACTACAACGACGCTCCCGTGTGAAGGTCAGCGGCGATGTGACGCCTTCACCCGTTGGGCCAGCGATGGAGAACGACAGGTATCCTTCGCCGCCCAATCCCAGCGCGGCCATGCATGGACCGTTCTTGACAAACAGCGTCGTATCTAACATGCGGCCCATCTTGGTCATGTTCCGCACGTCGCGAGTGTGGATCAGAGCGGTATGGCGATAGCCGTGTTCGTAGTGCTTGGCCAATTCAATAGCGTGATCGACATCGCGGCAGCGAACAAAGGGAATGAAGGGCATCATTTGTTCGATGTCCACGAACGGATGATCGGCTGGCGTTTCGCCGTACAGCAATTCCGTCTTGGGATCCACCGTAACGCCCGCTGCCTCAGCCAATTTCGCAGCGTCCTGACCAAGCAGCGCCTTGGTGGGGGCGAGGTGTTTATGGCTTCCTTCGCCAACTTCATGAAAGGCGGCTTCTGTCAAGCGCGCGATCTGCGAGGCGTTCAGCGGCACGGCGCCAGCGCGTTGCATGGCGGACATCAACGCGTCGAATACCGAGCCAACCACGAACACTTCCTTCTCGGAAATGCACAGCAAATTATTGTCGTACGAGGCACCAGCGATGATGCAGCGCGCGGCGCGATCCAAATCTGCGGTCTCGTCGACCACCACGGGCGGGTTGCCCGGACCAGCCACGATGGCACGCTTGCCGCTGTTCAGCGCAGCCCGCCCTACCGCAGGGCCACCGGTCACGCAAATTAAATTCACGTCGCGATTGGTGAAGATGCTGTTGGCGGTCTCCAGCGTCGGCTCGGTGATGACGCAGATCAAATTATCGATCCCGATGTCAGCCGCGATGGCTTGATTGAATCGCTTGACCCCTTCGGCGGCTACCAAGCGGCCGCTAGGATGCGGATTGACGACCACCGCATTGCCCCCGGCGATCATACTGACGGCGTTGCCAGTGATCGTGGGGAGTGAATGGGTGACGGGCGTGATGGCCCCGATGACTCCAAACGGAGCGTGCTCGATAACGGCCAGGCCTTTGTCGCCACTATAAGCCTGAGTGGTCAAGAACTCGGTGCCGGGGGCAAAGCGGCCCAAGGTTTCCAGTTTGGCGATCTTATGATCGAGCCGCCCGATCTTGGTCTCGTTCATCTCCATCGTCCCCAGCTCGACCGCTTGGCTGATCGAAATGCGACGGATGTGCTCGATCGCCTTCTTGCGATCTTCCATGGGGCGGGTGCGCAGTTGTTCAAATGCGGTCCGCGCCGCCGAGACGGCTTGCTTGGCACAAGTGAACAGACCGTGCTTACCCTGGGCAGCGCTGTTGCCGCCACGGGCGCTTCCATGGGCCGCCTGCCCGCTGCGGACCTCTTGAATGACTTGGCTCACAACGCTGCGGATGAGCTCTTCGCTGATTTGCATGTGTATGGATTCCTGAGTTTAATTTTTGCGGTTGTAGACTTGTTGTTTTTCGATGTTGACCGAATCGACAATGCCGATCACCGTGCAGTCGATCGGCAGCTTTTGTGTTTCTGGGGTGAAGCGTGCACTGCTGCCTTGGACGATCAATACAAAGTCTTCGACACCGGCGCCGAGCATATCCACGGCAACAAACGTGCGACCTGTCGTCGTCAGCTTGTCGCGGGCCGCGTCGAGCCGATAGGGTTCGACGACGAGCAGCTTTTGACCGCGCATCGATTCAACCTTTTCAGTTGAAACGATCGAGCCGATAACTTTGGCAACAAACATGGGAACACCTTTGAGTTGACGGGCCTAGTGCCCCAGGGCGGCGAGCGTCTGTCGCGCGACAATGAGTTCTTCGTTGGTGGGGATGATCCAAATTTGGCTACGACTGCCGGGGGCATCCAGTCGCGACTCTCCATGCAGCGATTGGTTCTTTTGCGAATCCAGTGCAAAGCCCAGCTCGTCTAAGCCTGCACACACGGCGGCGCGAATTTGCCGTCCGTTCTCGCCGATGCCACCGGTGAACACCAAGGCATCGCAGCCGCCCAGGGCGACTAGCATACCGCCCAGTTGTCGGCGAATTTCAGCCACATAAACATCCAGCGCAAGCTGCGCATCGGCGTTGCCCTTGCCGGCTGCCGCTTCCAGATCGCGAATGTCGCTGCTGACACCTCCCGACAACCCCAACAAGCCAGCTTGAGTGGCCAAGGTGGAAAGCATCTGCGGCAGATCCATCCCGGCGTGCTCCATCAGCATCGGCAGGCAAAACGGATCCAGGTCCCCCACGCGATTGTTTTGAGGCAACCCCGACTGCGGGCTCATGCCCATCGTAGTCGCCACGCTCTTGCCCGCTGCGATCGCACACAGACTGCTCGAGCCACCCAAGTGACACGATATCACCCGCGCGTCGCTGCGCCCCAGCAGCTCGCTGCTGCGCAAGGCGATGTAGCGATGGCTCGCGCCGTGAAAGCCCCACTTGCGAATCGGCAACGCGTCGCTCCACTGCTTGGGCAGCGCGTAGCGATGCCAAGCCTCGGGGATCGTGCGATGAAAGTCG
>JBEBXX010000356.1:0-3957 GCA_040391435.1 Aureliella helgolandensis
TGCGTAAAGGGCGAATTGATTGCTGAGGCGGACCAGGAAGGGTTCGAACTATTCATTAGCTTGGTAGGACATCCTTGATTTGCAGTGCGTCACGTTTCGTCTTCAACGATGCGCCTGCGCGCGGCGACCGTGAGTCGACGATTGTAACCCACGCCGCAGAAATCGTGCAGGGTACTCTTCGTGCGCGGCTGGAGCTGATAACAGCCAGCCGCGAAGCCTAGACGTGGATTGGCTCACCAACTTCAAATGAGCGATAACTGCGTCAACGACTCAGGCAACGATGGCTAACCGCCGCCTTACCAATCTCGCGCGATGCCCCTCCGGCTAGTAGGAGGGGCATCAATATCGCAGGCTGCCAGCGGTGCAGCCTGTTAGAAACGGCGGCGGAGGATGAGCAGGCTGCGGTCCGCCTCGATGGCCGAGTCATCTGCGAGCATGGGCAGCAACCGCGCGATATGGTCGGCAATATCCTCAACCGCATCGTCGTGAAGTTCGCGGACTATGCTCAACAGTGCATCCTGAGAAAAACCGCCGCGGTGGATGCCTCCCACCACGTCGGCCGAGGCGATCAGCAGCAGCTCTCCGGCCTCCAACCGCAGACGTTGATTTTCAAAGCGCGTGTCTGGCTGCAAGGCCAGTGGTGTGGAGGTTCCCGAGAGTGGTCGGAAGCCGCGGCTGCCGACGACGAAAGCTTGAATATTGCCCGCCAGCGCCAGTTGCGTCAGCCCTGACTCAGGCTCGACCTGCACATAGCACAGCGAACTTAGCCAGTCGCCATCTTGAGCCGACCACAACATATCGTTGGCCTTACGCATGACCTGGCTGGGCTTGTGATTGACATTCCAGCACGCCTCGACCACGGTTTGCAGGCTGGTAGCAACCAGCGCGCCGGCCGCACCATGCGAGGAGGCCGCGCCGACGGTCGCACAAATCAAACCTTGGCGATTTACGGTCCAGTTGTGGAAGTTGCCCCCCAGGGCTTGACCTTGGAAAGTCCAGCCGCCAATTTCATAATCCGCATGCAGCCGTTGGTTGCTCGGCAAGCGAGAGGACTGGACCAAGCTGGCCGACTCGACTTGACGGTTCAAACCACGCGTCTTGAGCACTTCGTCGGCCAGCACGCTGCGTTCGATATCGACTAGGATTTTATCGCCGGCCGCTTTAGCCGCGTCGATGTCCGAGGTGCTGAAATCGCGCACATGATCGCTCCACAGCCACAACGTGCCATGGGGCATGGTGGGCGAACCGATAGGCACGCACAGTGCGGCGGCGTAGTTCTCCGGGCAGTGCCATTCGGGAGCCAACCTGGTATTTTCCAAAAGCACCGCATTGCCCATCAAGGCCTCCAGGTCAGCCAATGAGCCGCGCAGGTCACGCGGCGGCTTGCTCAGCGCGGCCGTAGGCATGCCCCAGCAACTGCGCATTTTAAGCTGGCTGGTCGCGTCATCGAGCAAGTACAGCGCGGCTGCGTCGCTGCAGGTCAGTTCGGCCGCTCGATGCAACGATTCCTGCAGACGCCCCGCCAGAGCTTCCGACTCATCCGGGCGAATGCTGACTCCCAGCGCAGTTGCCAGTTGCGCTTCTTGAGCGCGGATGGTCTTCTCCGAAAGTTCTACAGCTTGAATCAGCCCGTCTATCTGCTCTAGCAGCGCCCAAGCAACCTCCTCGCTGGTGCCGAGCAAGTACGGCAATTCGTCGGCGTCCAACATGCCATCCATGGGCTCATTGCTGATCAACTGCATTCGCTGGCGCAGTGGCAATAACGGTGTGTCGCTATCGCGGCAAATATTGAACGGATGGTGCGGGGTACCGCCAATGGGGCGCGGCAGCCAGCCTGTCGCCTCGGTGAAGGCCCGCAAAGTTTGCGCCAGGTCAAACTTGTGGGAATAGGCGGTGCCGGCCGCTAGTACGTCTTGATCGACGTGTAATTTCAAATGTGCGGGAAGCTTCCGAGCCACTGCGTGTTTTCCTTGGATTTAGTTGGCTGTTCTAGTTGATGTCGCATGGTGCTTCCAATGCACGGCCAACACGGTTGGCAGGATCACGTCCCTGTGAACCCACGCACCACCAAGTGTCTGTGGCGGGCGGTACGTTGCTTATCGGCCTGCGATAAGCTGTGACGGCTAGCCAAAGTGTGCGTCCAGGATCAACTTCAGCCCAGGCAGTTCGGGTCATAGCGATAGTGGCAGCTTTCCAGGCTAGGGACGACCGCCCTGCAGCTTTCCCAGTAAGCTGGATCGACTCTAACGCGCACGGCTGCGGCCTGCGCAGGCCACGGCGCTGCCTCACAGCCGCCTCACAGCCGCCTCACAGCCGCCTTACACAGGCGACGCGCCGCGAGTTGTTTATGTTCCCTGATCTTTAGCCCAGCGGGCGACACATCCTTGCCCATCAGAGTAGACTGAACCCGTTGCCCACTCGCATGTCAGCCGGAATTTCTAATCGGGTCCGGTCTTCGAAAGGTCCACTGAATCCCATGGTCGAACGAACATCGCTCACGCCAATTGACTCAATGGAAGATAAAGTCGCGCAATGGTACATCAGGAGCTATGTTCGGCACGGTGTCGTCGTAGCCATGCTGCTCGCGATCTTACAGATGGGGTTATTTGTGCGTGCCGGCGAAGCAGCTACGTCGACGGAGTCGAATGCATCGGCATCGTGGACATTCGTAAGTATGCCCGACTTCTTGAATGTGGATACGCTATACCCGCAGCCCGGTTGGGAACCGGCGCTCGATTATATTCTCCAGTCGGTCAAGTCGGAGAAACCCGAGTTTCTGTTAATCCCAGGCGACTTGGTCATGGGACGCTGGCCAAGCAAAGCGGATATCGATCGGTACGCGGCCATCTACTATCCAGCCTGGACGAGCCGCATGAAGAAGCACGGACTGAAGGTTTACGCGGCGCTCGGAGACCACGATGTTGGCGACAATCCATGGCCCGCAGGCAAAGCAGAATTGGTGCCGCATTTCAAAGCCAAATTCCGCGAATACCTGAAGATGCCGCTCAACGGTCCAGACCACATGCAAGGTACGGCCTTCTGGTGGAAACACCGGGACGTGTTGTTCATTTCTGTGGATGTCTTTGAAGAGGGTGACGGCGGCCGACAGGGGATGATCAATACTCAGGTGACAGGCCAACAGTTGGCATGGTTGGAGCAAGTGCTTCAACAGAACCGCGATGCTCAGCACATCATCGTCATGGGGCACACACCGATTCTGGGACCAGTTCGCAAGTGGAGTTCCAGCGGTTTGATGCTCTCCGGTGGAAGAGAATCGCCGCTTTGGCAGACCATGAAAAAATACGGCGTCGATGTGTACCTCTGCGGTGAAGTTCATGCGATCACCTGCATCGAACGCGACGGCATCATGCAAATTGCGCACGGTGGCTTAATCGGCTACAACACACGTACCAACTATCTGGTCTGCCGGTTATTTAAGGATCGGATGGAACTGGAGTTGAAGGAGATCGATGTGGCGCCAGCGGGGGAAGAGCTCTGGCAGGTGGGCCAGAATCGACCTCTCGAACGCGTCACGATATCCGAGGACGATCGCCGGCGCGGCTTCGTCACGGTCGGGCAGATTGTGATCGACAAATCTACTGGGCGCAAGCTGTTCCGCAGCGCCGCGGGTTACTTTGAGAAACAGCACGAACCGCAGCGGCCTGTCGGCTACAATCGCACGACGGCCCCGCCACGGATAGTGGTTCCGAGGTAGGACGCGTTTTCCGCGCCCGTCTGTGTCCCTTGACGAGTTAGGCTTGCAGTCCAGCGATCGGCCTAGCATTGCCGGGCTCAGCCGCACAATTTGCTAAACGGTGAGTACAAGCAGAGGGCAGCGCGGCGGCCCTTTGTAGTGCTGCGACTTGTCGTAGCTTTGGCGGTGGCTGGATCGTACGGAAAGCCACACGCTGGGAAGGTCTTCCGGGCAGCGCATAAGCTTCTGCCAGTGCTCGCGCT
>JBEBXX010000357.1:0-3957 GCA_040391435.1 Aureliella helgolandensis
GTGACGGTCGGCGTCCGCGAAGGTTGAAAAAGGCTGACATTCGGCCACCCACCCCAAACGCTTCGCCCCCACCGGCGGTACGTTTCGATTAGAATAATTTATTAGGAGTGGTAAGAAAGGAATCTTCCACGATCAGCTACTCTCACCCGTGAAAGTGCGTCGTGAAAAATTCGCCCGATATATATTCACTCGCCCTAAAATCTCAGGATCTTTCGGCCCGTGAGACCAGCCCCTTGAGTTCTGCCGATCGCCGGCAGTGGGAGATCGTATCGCTCGTCCAACCGTGCGGGGACGGAGATCTATCCACGGACTCGAGCGCGAAGCTGGCTAACCAATCCACCGATGGCAGCCCGTTTATCTATGGGCTGGCGCTAGTCGCCGCGCTGATCGGCTTCGGACTGACTTGGCATGCTCCAGCCGTAGCGCAGTTGCTGGTCTCGCACGTCAATCTTTCGGCCCTCCGCTCGACCGACAGCTTGTCGACGGAAGTCGAATTGCACACGCTGTGCCAGGTAGACGGGCAGCGAGGCACCGCCGATGCGCAGGGCACACCCGCGTCGCCAGATCACCGCAATGCAAAATTTGTCCAGGAAGCGCTGACTCGGTCGAGCTTTAGGCCGGACTTTTCCTCGGGTCTGCGGCGCGCCAATCAGCGCAATAACTTCACCATGCTGCGGGCCTTCAGCGAGGCGGTGAGCGACGCGCGCCTGAGCACCGTGGCGCTGTACGATGAGGCAGGACTGCGAATCGCGCTGGGTGCCATCGTCGACTCCGATGGCTGGATCGCCACCAAAGCCAGCCAGCTTCCCGCCGTTGGCAAAGTAACCGCGCGCTTGGCCGATGACAGCGAGTGGGCGGCAGAGATCGTGCAGCGGGCTGCAGATGTGGACATTGCGCTTTTGCGCGTCGAACGCGGCGGGCTGACGGCTGTGAGCTGGGCCCGCACAGAGATCCCGATGCGCGGTACATGGCTGGCGACTACAGACATAGACAAAACGCCCTCCGCAGTTGGCGTGGTCAGCGCCGGCATTCAGAGCATTCGACCCGCGCGGGCCGTGCTTGGTGTCGAACTCATCGACTCGGCCGCCGGGGCCGCTGTCGTCCGCGTCCTACGCGGAACGGGCGCGGAACTGGCCGGGCTGAAGGTGGGAGATAACATCATCGCCGTCAACGACACCCCCGTCGACTCGCACGGAGCATTTCAAAAGGCCATCGATGGTGCCCGCGGCGGCCAGAGCTTTAAATTGACTTTCACCCGCGCCGAAAAGGAACTGGAAACCTACGCGCAGGTCATGGACTTGGCCGATGAACTGTTGGATGAAACGGAAATGGAAGTCAACGGGCCTGTCAGCGCGCGAGCCACAGGTTTTAACCGCGTGTTCCTCCACGATACGGTCCTGAGCCCTGATCAGTGTGGTGGTCCACTGTGCAACTTAGACGGCCAAGTGGTTGGACTCAACATTGCTCGCGCCGGACGCGTTTCCTCTTACGCGCTGCCCGCGGACGTGGTCCAGCCACTGCTGCAAGGCATGATAGCCCAAGCCACGCTGGTCTCTCGCTCCATTGCTGCCCCGGTGGCTGGCGACGTTAAGTAATTCACCGCACCGAACACTTTTGGAAATCCGCATAATATGCCAGCCAAGCCCAGAGCCGAGAGCCGAGAGCCGAGAGCCATTGCGACTCAAATGCAGACCGCCAATCGGAGCTAAAAAATGCTCTCATCGGTAGGCAAGCTGCGCTCTCTCAACCACTCGTAATCGCGTTCGGCTTCCTCACTTCTGCCGAGGGCCTCGAGGATCTTGGCGCGATGAATATATAGCGTGCCAATTGCCCAAAGCTGCTCACCCGCTTCGCGACGAGTAAGCACCTGCGTCTGGCCGCGCGGCTCGCGATGAGCCACCGCGTTTGCCTCGAGCCACGCTAAGGTGCGGTCGAACCAACCGGCATCGCGCTGGGGAGTGACACCGGAAACAGCCAAATCGGCATCCTCCAGAGCTGCTAGAGGATTGCCCATCTGAAATAGGATCCAGGCCCGCGTGTCGCGCATTCCCGGGGCGTCGGGATTGCTTTCCAAGGCGCGATTGATGTCGGCCAGCGCCGCATCTAAGTCGATTCCTGCCAGGGCTCGAAAATAGGCTAAATTGTTCAACCGCTGGGGAGCATCCTCCAGCTCTGGAATCGCGCCAGCTTGTAGAACAGCAACAGACTCTTTGAAATACCGCTGGTCGGCCAGTCGCTGCGCGTAGGCGTCCGCTAGAAAGAAGTTTAACTTATTCTGCTCAACCGCCTGTGAAATGACTGGTGCGAGATCTTGAGGCGAATTGGCCAGCGCCTCTTCAGCCCGAAAAATCCAGTAATCACGCATTTCAGACACATCACCTGCCCAACGTCGCGCTTGTTCCACTTGGCGACTACTGTCGTGACCAGTCGCGATACGATTGGTGGCTTCGGCCAGATACCACCGCGCAACCTCGGCGCGGAATTGGTCCGCGATCACCGGCACTACAGCCAATCCAATCGTCACTAGGACTACCACGCTGGTGACAACGGTCGAATTTTTCGATTTCATAGTTACCTGTGCTAATAAACTCATCTACAAACGCGGCAGCATGGTAACATTTATTTTAGTGGTCGTCGCCACAAAAAAACCAGCTAGTCAAACTTCCCACCGTTGTGCGACGTAGATTATGCTAAGAGCCAAGCTCAGCCGGGCTTCGCCCAACGCACCGTTCGACGCTCAGCGCAATGCGGAATTCCAAGCTCTCACGCTCCTCGCGCCATAGAATTCTAACAATGCCATTGTACGAAATCGAAACCGATTCCCATATTATCATAACTTGGGCGACCGACGAGCAAGCGGCCCGCGACGTGGTCAGAGATGCCTATTCCGACGAAGCTGTCGTACGCATGACCAAACGTCCACGCGACACGTGGGTCATCTCCAAGGGGGTATTGGGACTAACCTCGCGCATGGACATCTGTGGTGTCGCCCGCGAATGCTTGTCGAAATCTTCCGGCGATAAGCTGCACGCCATTCGATTGTATATGCACGAAACCGGTAGCGACCTCGAGAAAGCTCGCAAGGTTATCGAAAGCAATATGGTTATGGGATGGTAGCCACCACCCATGAGAAATACCAGTGGGTCCCCGTTTATCGATCTACCTATCGATATAACTGCCACTTCAGGGGCAGGCTTGGTCGAGACTAACTGCTGACCAATGCGTGCCGGTCAGCCTTGACTCGCGGGCAAGACGAATTGCGCCGTCCCAGGCATCGGATGCCCACGCAGAAATTCATCTGCGCTCATCACGCGTTTGCCCGCCGGACCGACTCGCCCGATCAGCAGAGTTCCATCTGACGTCGCCACCGCCAGCACGCGCTGCCAGGGAGCCGACCATTCGCTGTAGCCTAACACTTTTGCGGACCTGGTCAACTCTTCCTGCGGTTGCCAAAGTTCAGACAGCTTGGTATCCCATACGATCGCCGTTCCCGGAGCAGCGTGTCTTAGCTCTGGCAGCGTCTGCGGGATAGCTCGCGCCGCTTTGACCAGCAGCCGCATCTGTTTGCCATCTGGCCAGGCTAGCTCAGCAAACGTGCTAGGCCAAGGCTGGCACGCGCGAACCTGTCTAGCGAGTTGCATAGCGGACCGACGAAAGTCGAGCTGCCCGTCGCGTTTGGCAAAGCGTGGTGCCTTGGTCACTTGGTCGGCATCTTGGATAACTCCGATTGGCGAATGGCCATCCCACCGGGCCAACACGCCAATGGCTTGTTGCGTCGCAGCCACTCCCAATTGGGCCAAGCGCGGTTCGAGCTGCTCGGCCGACTCGTCCTCTGTGATCTCAGTTCGCGCTACGGCCAAGGCCGGTCCGGCATCGAGCCGCGGAGTCATGTGAATGACTGTCACCCCAGCTTCTGCGTCGCCACTGAGCAGCGTCCACTGCACGGGCGCTGCTCCA
>JBEBXX010000358.1:0-3956 GCA_040391435.1 Aureliella helgolandensis
TTCGCGTCGAGAAGGATTCTGGTGGCGGTTGGCAAGAAGTCTTCAATGACCAAAGACAGGTCCGCGTTGGTCATTCATTTCTTTCGCATATCACAATTCCACTTGACGACGGCGACGTCAAGCAACTGCGATTTACGGTGGCGAGTCCTCCGAACACGGGCGTGTTGATCGATGATGTGCGCGTCGCACCCGCTCGCCGCCAGCGGATCGTGAGTATCACAGCTATCCCGCTTACGCTGCCTGCTCTGGTTGGCGTCAGTGCGAGCCCACTGGTGAAGTTAAAAGTCGAAACCGAGGGAAGTTTAAATCCGCTCGCATTGACGCAGTTGCGCGCATCGCTGTTTTCCGAGCAGGGAGACATCGAGTCCGCTCAGGTGTACTTTAGTGGAGCGAGTGATCAATTTTCAACTGAGGTAGCCTTCGGTAAGCCGCTTGACGTGCTAGCGGCCACAGACGCGCCGCTGACAATCGCTGGAGAGCAGCCATTGGCAGAGGGCGAGAACTACGTGTGGATCGCGTGCAAACTCAGTCCGCACGCAAACATCGATCACACCGTGGGGGCTGACTGCCTGAGCGCTGGTTTTTCGAATGGCCAGTCTGAGAGTGTGGGTGCCACGTCTACTCAGCGCATCGGAGTCGCCCTTCGCAAAGGCGGCGATGATGGTGTCAACACCTTTCGGATACCCGGCCTGGCGACAACTAACCAGGGGACGCTGATCGGCGTCTACGACGTGCGGCGGCGCAGCGGTGGCGACCTGCCAGGGGACATCGACGTAGGTATGTCTCGCTCAACAGATGGCGGCCGCACTTGGGAACCCATGAGAATCATCATGGACATGGGCGATGATCCCGCCTGGCGGTACGATGGCATTGGTGACCCTGCCGTGCTGGTCGACCGGATCAGCGGCACTGTGTGGGTTGCTGCGACATGGAGCCACGGTGATCGATCGTGGCGAGGTTCCGGGCAAGGACTAACGCCGGAAGAGACGGGTCAGGTAATGCTAGTCCGTAGTGACGACGATGGTAGCTCATGGTCCAAGCCTCTCAACATCACACAGCAAGTGAAGAAGCCTGAGTGGTGCTTCGTGTTGATGGGGCCTGGGAAAGGCATCACGATGCGCGACGGCACGCTCGTGTTTGCAGCCCAGTATCAAGACCCTCCCAATGAAGCTGACAAAACAGCGCACCGCCTACCGCATTCGACGATCATCTATTCCGTCGATCGCGGGCAGACTTGGAGCGTCGGCACGGGAGCCTTTGACGACACCACGGAAGCACAAGTGGTCGAAGTCCAGCCGGGCGAGCTGATGCTCAACTGCCGTTATAACCGCGCGCCGGTGCGTGTCGTCATGACAACGCGTGACATGGGTAAAACTTGGCAGCAGCACGCAACCTCGCAGCACAGCTTGATCGAGCCTGGCTCGTGCATGGCAAGCCTGATCGATACAACGGGTGGCTACCGCGGTGCGGCTGTAGACCGCACTACGGATTCAAATGTGGCGCAGCCACGCTCTGACGACCGTCGCGACAACGGCTGGTTGTTGTTTTCCAATCCCGACAGCACCGACGTGCGGCGACGTATGACGATCAAGGCATCGCCCGATCGCGGTGTAAGCTGGCCAGACGAGCAGCGTTTGCTGCTCGACGAGGGAAAAAGCGCAGGCTATTCATGCATGACCATGATCGACGACAAAACTATTGGCATATTGTATGAGGGGAGTCAGGCTCATATGACGTTTCAACGGATTTCTTTGAGTGAGCTGATTGCCTTGTCTTTAAAAAATTACAGATCCCCATGAGCTGAGAGTTGGGGAGATTTCCGGCAACCCATCCACTGTACGAATGCGATGTGATGAAATGAACAACCCCAAACCCCGCGGCCCTTGGTTTCACCGATTTTTGATCTGGCTGTTTGCCATTGGCGTATCGGTGTTGACCTTTTGGCTGCTCGGCTACATTGTTCGCGACATCGACGCAATCCAGGGTCCAGACTATCAGGCAATGGAATCGACGCTGCTCGATCGGACGTTGGTCGAGCGACACGACACGCTTACGACAGAGATAGGCGATCTTCAGCGGAACATTGCGAATCTGAACGAACGGCGGCTGCTGCTGCAGAATACCATCAATACCTCGCAGCAGACGATGCATCAATTGCTGGACCTACAGCGGCTGAGCATTGAAAAAGAAACGCAGCTCTCCGAAGAACAAGACACCGCACTGACCGAGAACCTTGATCTGTTTTTAGCTAACCAGACCCAGGCTCAGCAATTCAATACGCAGTTGTCCGAGATGAATCTAACTCTCCAAGGCTTGCAGGCCAAAGAGAATGAAATAAAAGCGGAGATCGATCTTGCCAAAAGGCCAATCTTACAAACATATGATGCCGCACTGCGCGTCCACCGCTGGTGGTTGGGCGTCTACAAATTGGCTGTGCTGCTGCCACTGCTGCTAATTTCGGCCCTGCTCTTCGTTCGCAGATCGGCGGGCAACTATGCAACACTCGTGTATGCCACTGGCGCAGCCTTGGCCGCCCGTGTACTGCTGGTAATGCACGAGCATTTTCCAGCGATCTATTTTAAGTACATTTTGATTGTTGCTTCGCTGGTCATTGCAATTGCCGTCTTGATTAGGCTGCTTAGAACCGTAGCCAACCCACGAAGCGACTGGCTGCTAAAGCAGTACCGTGAAGCTTACACCAACTTCCTGTGTCCGATCTGCGAGTTTCCAATTCGCCGTGGGCCGCTGCGGTATGTCTCCTGGACTCCACGCAGTCTGCGAAGGCAACTGGTGCGAACGTCGCTGAGTGATACCGCCAGCAGTGAAGACAAACCGTATACGTGCCCGAGCTGTAGCACTGAATTGTTCAAGACCTGCACCCGTTGCGAAGCCACTCGCTACGCGTTGCTGCCGGCGTGCGACAAGTGCGGTGCCGTCGACAGCTAGTCTAGCCTCACTTTCGTGTCGCTCGGGCTGACGCTTCGCGCCAACTGCAGCGGTTAACTTAGTTTTTGGAGCTTAGGAAGAAAGACGCAAGCGCTAAAGGCGTCTAATCCGCGGAGGCAAGCACCACATTACCGATCAAAGTAAGGATCTAAAAAACGTTGCTGGGATTCATCAGTCCCGATGACGAGACTTGTCGACTAGCAAGCGACGATAGGTTTCCGGATCGTCCAAGTCACCCACGATAAACCTTTGCTGTAAACGAGGATCATAGCGATGAGGAGGAGCACAGACTGAGCAAGTACACTCAAGTTGCGGCGGCTGCCACGGTTTCGCATGAAGTGAAACCGACTTGCGACACCCACCGCCGCTGCAATTATTCGACGTGCAGAACTGGCCCGGAGCGATACCTTGAGCCGATTGCGCAATGAAGCTGACAGCCGCGAGGAAAAGCGAGTCAGCATTCTGAAGACTATACCGCTCGGGGCTGCGGGGTTAACTCTCCCATCGCGGCACCGGTTAGCGATATGGCTGGGTCCAGGCTGCGGGGCGGGTTTGCCAGCCAGCCTGATCTTGCTGGCTGAGTTTGACGATTTTCGCCCGCACATACAAGTCGTCAGGCTTCAGGGTGTATGAGCCCTCGCTCCCCTCGACCGCGTCGAGAACAACACCGATCGAGTCGGAAAAGACATCGATTTTTCTGGCCGGATTGCGCGGACCTTTCTCCACTTCAACCACCTGACTGGCAGGGTCATAGTCCTTCTTCGTTCCAATGAACTCGATCCGATAGGGACCTTCTTGCCGGACATCGATTTTGACCGACAGCGACTGACCATCGAACTTAATGTCTTCAAAGTCGAGACCATTCGATGCGTAAAAATCACCCTCGCGAATAGCGGCGAATAGCTCCTTTACGCCAAGCTTTTCCGCCCGCACAACGCTCCAGGCCTTAGCGTCCGACGAGTAGTCGTGTCGGTCATCAGAGCCCATACCCAGGAGCAGCGGTTGGTCGT
>JBEBXX010000359.1:0-3947 GCA_040391435.1 Aureliella helgolandensis
TCGAAGCCTTGAGCGGCTTGGCGGAGCACGGTGAGCTTGCGGTCAAAGCAGCAGCGATTGGGGTCGTGGCTGTAGACCGGCCCACCATTGGCCGCCTCGTATTGCTCGACCGTCAACGCCGGGCGTTTGAATTCGACCTCGATCCCGTAGCGGCGTTTGACCTCCTCACGCACCTCCAAGGTCTCCTTGAACTGATATCCCGTTTCTAAGTTGAACACAGGGGTCTGCGGAGCTATCTCCGCCAACATGTGCAAGATGGTCATCCCCTCTGGACCAAATGCAGTTGCCATGGTGAACTTTGGAGCATAGCGCTTCACCGTCCAAGCCAAAATTTCTTGCGGCGTGGCCGACTCCAGTTCTCGGCTCGCATCGGCCAGTTCCGCGAGTAATTCGGGTGTGGCGGTTTTGACTGTTTCGCTCATTTTCCGAGGGCTTTCTACTCGATTCTCAGTGGCTGGACTGGCCTGCAATGGATCTACGGCTTGCGCTCCACGTGGGGGGCAGCGCTGATCATGGGAGTTCGTTTCTCATCGACTGGCTATCTACCTAAAGAATACTATTTTGATCAGTTTAGTCAAGTATGTTTTCCGGCAACTATTATCGGCATTTTGAGTCGTTCGCCGCGGGTACGGTAGGTCCCTCGAATAACGGTCCTTCGAATATTGACGTCTACTGGAGAATATTGGTGGAAGCGATTCGGGTTCAAGCCAAATTTTGTCTCGTCGCGCCGGACCGACTGCTTGCGCCAGCACAGTTGTTGATTCGCCACGGTCGAGTGGTCGAGATCGTTCAGGGCCGGCCCTGCGCGGCTGACGTGGACTTGGGAGAGATGCTGCTCATACCGGGTCTAATCAATGCGCACACTCACTTGGAATTTAGTGGACTGAAACGTCCTTTCGCGGCGGGAGTGAATTTTCCGGATTGGATTTCGCAAGTTGTCCGCTCTCGGGCTGCGCAGCCAGCAGTAGGTGACGGGCAGCACTCGCAGGCAGCTTTGCACATGGGGCTACAGGAAGCCTTTGCCACGGGTACGGCCGTGATTGGGGATATCGTTACCGCTCCGTGGATGCCGCCTGACTATCCCTCGGCGCAGCGCTTCGTGCGGTCTGGTGCACTCTGGTCGCCAACGAACGCGAGCGAAAGCCAAGCCGCGGGCGTCCCTGTTAACCGCCTGGGGAGCTTGACTGAGGAGGATTGGCGAGCACACATCCTGCCTATCAGCTATCCTCGGGTAATGCCGTTCACAGAGCTGATCGGCATGTCGGCCGAGAGGGCTGCGGCCAGTTGGCAGTGGAGCCAGGCAGCCACAGCCGCCACTGGTTCTGAGCTGGCGATCGGCTGTGGCGTGTCACCGCATGCGCCTTATTCGATCCATTTTCCTTCGATTGCCACAGCGTGCAACTCGTTGCCTGCCACGACACCCATCGCCATGCATATCGCCGAGAGCCGCGACGAGTTGCAGTGGGTAGAGCAGGGCCATGGAGCGTTTGGTGAAGCCTTCGCCCGGCTTGGCCTGCGCCCCGAGGCAGCACCGCCAACGATTGTCGAGTGCATTGAGCTGCTCACACGGTTTAAACACGCTCTGCTGATCCATGGGAATTATCTAACCAAAGCTCAAGTCGACCGCATAGCTGCCACGCGCAACATCAGCGTGGTCTATTGCCCGCGAACGCATAGCCACTTTTCACATGCTGCCTACCCACTGCAAGCCTTGCGCGACGCAGGCGTGCGGGTCGTACTGGGGACGGATTCGCGCGCCAGCAATCCATCGCTGAGCTTGTGGGACGAAGTTACCCACGCGGCTTGCCAGCATCCGCACCGCGAACCCAGCGAATGGTTGAGAAGTGTAACGCTCAATTCGGCGGAGGCTTTGGGAATCGCCGATGACTTCGGCAGTTTGCTTGTTGGACGTTGGGCCTCCGCTGTCGCCATTCCGGCGCGAGCGGATTGGAGCGTGGCTAATTTGTTCGAAGCGCTATGTGCCAGCAGTGCACAGGAATTGCAGATGCAGCCACTGGCGCGACTGTTAGGGCAGATTTGAGATTTGAAGTTTTCACCCGAAGCGTACTATCGCGCAATGTTGCTATCGCGCAAAGTTGCTATCGCGCAAAGTTGCTATCGCGCAAAGTGCTGTGCAATCGTGTCGCGATTAACTGGGGAGATGACGCCGTGCTCCGTAATCAACGCCCGAACTAACTCCGCCGGCGTGACGTCAAAAGCAGGGTTGTAAACGCCGACGTCCGGTGGTGCGATGGCGTGGCCGTAGGGCGCGACGACTTCGGCCGGATCGCGTTGTTCGATGGGTATGTCCGCGCCGTGGATCATCTGCAGATCGAAGGTGCTGCTCGGGGCTGCGACATAGAACGGCACGCCGTGATACTGAGCCACCACGGCTAGAGCGTAGGTGCCGATTTTGTTGGCTACGTCGCCCCGAGCGGTGATGCGATCGGCACCGACGATGACTGCATCGACAGAGCGAGTTTGCATGACGTGGGCGGCCATTGAATCACAGATCACCGTGGTGGGAATGCTGCGCTGGGCTAGCTCCCAGGCTGTCAGCCGCGCTCCCTGCCACAATGGCCGCGTTTCATCCGCGTAGACGTGCAGTTTTTTGCCTTGGTCTTGGCAAGTAAACATCACGCTCAAGGCAGTGCCGTATTCGGCGGTTGCCAGTCCACCGGCATTGCAGTGCGTGATGATGGTAGCACCGTCTCTAATTAACTCGGCTCCATGCAAGCCGATTTGGCGACACATGTGCCGATCCTCTTGATGGATAGCGCTGGCTTCCTGTAACAGGCGTTGAGCTAGTCCGGTTTGACCCTCAGCGTGCTCTGCGATCGCGCTGCGCATACGATCCAAGGCCCAGAAGAGATTGACGGCAGTGGGGCGGCTGGTAGCCAAGTAGTCAGCAGCGTCTCGCGCGGTCCGGCCGGCGGTGTCCGAGCGGCATTCTTCGGCCGTTCGCAGCGACAGTACGACCCCGTAGGCAGCGGCTATGCCGATAGCCGGCGCGCCACGCACACGCAGCATTTTGATGGCTTCCCACACCGTTTCGACGTGGTGGCAATCGATCATAGCGAACTGAGTCGGCAGCAGGGTTTGGTCGATCAAACGCAAAAAACCGTCGCTTCCACCAATCCATTGGATAGCCGGGGGCGCTGCGGGCGAAGTGGGTTCAGACATGGGTGTTGTTATTAGCGTGAGCTGATATTTATATTACGTGGGTTGCGAATCGTCGCGCCGCGGCGGACGGCGTCAACTTGAACAGCCGTGCCACGGACCGCAATATCTTAGCGTCTAGGGCTGCACAAAGTCAGCCGGAGTGCCGGGCACGAGCTGGTTTTCGGCTGAGTCTAGCGGTCCCAGCAAGCATAGATAGGCCAGCAGGTCCAGCAGCTCTTGTGGCTGCATCTGCGACTCGACGCCTTCAGGCATCAAACTCTTAGTGCTCGTCTTGACTCGCTCGATGTCCTGCTTATCGAATTCGACGATCTCACCACCCTGGATTTTGAGGCTCAAGTAGCGATCGTTCTCCGCGGCCACTAGACCCGATACGACTTGCCCGTCGACGCTCAGTACGGTCTTAGCCTGAAACGCTTCGCCTATCACCAGGCTAGGGTCAAGAATGTTAGAGACCATTTGTTGCAAGTTACCGCGGCCATTTTGGGCGATGTTGGGGCCGACCTCAAAGCCTCGGCCGTGCAGCGCGTGACACTGCGAACAGACGCGATCAAAGACCACCGCACCGCGACTGGCGCTGCCGCTGGCTCCTGCATGCAACTGCTGCAAAGTTCGCGCAACCAGCCCCTGCCGGGCTGCATCATCTTCGACGCGAACCGTCCCCCATATCGCTTCGATGCGTGCGATGAGTGGCGCGTTGTTGCTATTGAGCCACTTGCGCAGTTGATTGGTGTTGATTAGGTCCTTTGACACGCTGCCTCGCTCGA
>JBEBXX010000360.1:0-3944 GCA_040391435.1 Aureliella helgolandensis
TTTGCGGCACGCGAGCGAAGCACTACGTTCTAGTGCTTACGCTCGGCGGTTGGATGGGAGAGGTGAGAGTTTGCCGCCGCGGAGCGTCGGGCCACACTAGTCGCGCGCAGGCCGCAGACGATGGGGCGTACAGTTCGTCGTCAGGCGAAACAGGACGCGGTAGAGCACGTGCGGAATGACCAAGGTCGCCATAAAAATATTGCGCATCACTTGCCCAAGCGGATCGGTGGGCTGGGCCGGGGCCGAATGCAAGTCGTCAGGACCATGCGGCCAGTGCGACAGCCGTTCCGCCATCTTTTCAATCCAAGCGGCTCCGTGTGGATAGCCTGCGAGTCCTTTGATCAACTCCGGCGGCAATTGCTGTGCGCCAATGTGCGCTCCGACCAATCCTCCGACGATGGCCGCTACCGAATCGGTGTCTCCACCGAGCAGCACTGCCGGCGTCACCGCTCGGCGAAAGTCCTTGGGATTGCGCAGCCAACAGTACGTAGCCATGATCGTGGTGGGGACAATGAAACCGCTGACCTGCGTGTCCCATCCAAAATGCCGGGCTACGCTGCTGGGGCTGCGCCGCTGCTCAAGAAAAGCGTGCAGCTCAGACAGTTTGCCTTTGATCTCGGGCAGAGAACTCGCATTGATGGCGACTTTCAACGCGACCGCAGCATCGAAATCGTCGGGTTTGCAGACCGCAGCGTGGTCCGCCAAGGCTGCTAACACTTGACAACCATCGGTGGCCAATGGATGAGTGTGCGTGAGCTTGGTGGATTCGGCCACCCAGCGGCTCAGACGATGACCTGTTCCGTGCATGGCCAGGGCATTGATAAGCGCCCGCGTAGCGGCGCCGTTGCCTGCAGAGTGGACTCCCGTCGGCAGGCCGAGTCGTGCCAACCAGCACTTGGCGGCAGCTATCAAGGTCGCTCGCCCTGCGCCCACTGGCAAGCTCAGCAGATACCAGCTTAACCGCTTCTGGAATGTCCGGCGAAAAGTCTTGCCGTCGCTTCGCGATCTGAGTAGCGCCTGTGCGGTCAGCAACATCAACTGGGTATCGTCGCTATAGATCCCGCGGTTCTTCAAGAGCTGATAGCGCAATGGACCGCGGCCAAACATTTTCAGTGCTACACGCCGACAGAGATTTTCGCGCGGCAGTCCCAATGCGTCGCCAATGGCTACGCCCAGCATCAAGCCGTGAATATGTTCTCTCCGTAAATATGTCGAATGCATGCAGGATAAGCATCTTTTTAGACTTCGTCGCGCTAGTGCACGATGGACCCACAGGCATCCTCAGCGAACCCGGCAATCAAAACTGATGACGCCGCCTTGGGTCGGCTCAATAGGCTCTTCGATTTCCCATCGAAGCACCATCGACCCGACCTCGTTTGGTTCGGCGGAGAAACGAACTCCGACGCTGCTCTGCTGGCTTCCCTGAATATAGTTCAAACGTGGGGAAAGGCTATCAATAATGACCGCATTTCCCAGTGGTTTGACTCCAGCATTATCAAACCTGATCGTGAAACTAACAATATCTCCGGAGTTAGCGATTGTATGGCTAGCCGCTTTAAAAATTCGCATCGTACAGCCATCAGGCAGTTCGTAGACGAACAATTCTTGAGCAGCCACGGTGTCTTTGAGCAAGATTGCGGCTTGGTTGGAGATCTCTACCGCCAGCGATTCTGGATTGACCCACGTCTGAGCGTTCTGAATGAATTCTTGCACATCGACTCGCTCCTTAAGCGTAATCAGCCCGGTCCGCGTCGGATCCATCAGCTCAAACGGGATGCGCGCAGAGCTCATGCGATACAGCGGCAATACCTGCTCCATCGGCGGCGCGACATAGTTCTCCTGGAACGCATCGATCAGGCCCACCTGCTGCTCACCCTGCGGGGCGACCGGCTGCACGACCGTGTTGGCCAAGTTCGTTTCGTCGAAGCGCTCGACGCCCACCGGCGCTAACATGCGCTCAGTGCCCATCGCACGCGTGGCTAGTTGCAGTCCGGAGACTTGTCGCACCGCTCCAAAACGAGGTGCATAGATCGGAACGCGATTTGACGGCTGCACGCACACACTGCCTGCGAGCGTCTCGTAGTAGATGACCGTGTCCGTTGGATTTACCCCGGCGGTAGTCCAATCCTCTTTGACAATTACCGTAGGCTGTTGATCACCACCATCAAAAATATATTCCTGAGCGTTGCGATAGGCGTCCGTGCGATACGGGCCAGCCGCAACGTTTGCACTCGAGGCCGCCGCGCACGCGTTGCAGTCCGCGCCAACCTCGCAGACTTGGCCGCCGGCGGCACCCGCGACGCGCTTATGAAAGGCTGCCGGCACCACCGGCGCAGGCACCACCGGCGCAGGGTTTGCCGGCGCAGGGTTTGCCGCAGCGGCCGGCGGTGCGATTGAACTGGCAAGCAGGGGGAGCTCTGCGGCCGCAGCGCCGATAACCGCCGGGGTTGTCTGGCCCAGTGGCGCACCGCCGGGCAGCCCTCCCAACGTGCCGCAGCCCACCAGTGTAGCGAGTGGCGCAGCCAACCAGCCGGTTAGGCATGATTTCCACAACTGCCGACTCCCCACGCGGCGGCACGGCGACGGATGCGCGTAGCGGCCAGGGCGTTGGCTGGGGTCAACTTGCGCAGTGTGTTTTGGTTGCACGATGCTCGATCCTCTTGGCGGACATGTTAGTGAGTCACACGATCCAGTAGTGACGTTGTTCCCGATGGACTGGCTGCTACATTGCAAACCATGCCAGCGGGCTGGCAGGCTGGCAGGGCTCTCACTGCGGCGGCAATCTCGGGCTATCTTCCAGTGGTGTTTCAGACCTGGGCGCTAGCGTGGCAGGGGTAGCTTCCGACTCCGGCCACTGGCCCGCTTCGATCAGCGTCTGTCGCTCGGGAGCCGCGATCAGCGGCACCCAGGGTGGGCAGCCGTACAGGAACTCCGTCAGGTCGCCGTGTGGATCGAGCGGCACGCGTGAACCAATGCGCAGGATGGCGACCGGCCGGCCTAGCTGATCGGCTATCTGCAACGCGTTATCGGAGCTGGGCACGTTGTGCACGATCTGCGTTTCAGACGTCGTCTCGATCGGTTCGGCAATTTCGCTGTCTTCTAAATAGATGACGCGCGTGACCAGTCCGCCGTCGAGGGCCAGCCGCAGATCCTCTTCGGTGAGGATAACGGGAATAGGAAAGCGATGCTCGCGTCCAGCCGGCGGGTAGATGCGATCGATGACTTCTAAACTGGGATACAGTTCTTCACCTGGTCGAAAGGGAATGTTGGTTACGCGAAAGCGATAGACGCCGGCTACCAACATGCCAGTAACCACCGGTGCATCGAGCGGTTGTAGGAACTGGCCAGCTTGGGCCAAGGCAATCTTCAACCCGTCGGGTCCAGACAGTGAAACGGCTTGAAACGTTCCAACACCACGCGCGCCACGCGCAACTTGCGCAGCGGCAACAGCCCCGGGTGATTGTTTTGCATCCAGAAAGTAATGTACGTTGGATAGCCCGCGCGTTTGAGCTTGCACGGCGGGGCAGAGCAGGGGAGCGGTCGCCCCGATCAGGCAACACAACTTGACAAAATGCAGTGTCAGCAGCTTGTACATGTTGACCCCAAGGTATTTGCCAATCACGCGCCAGCTTTCTGGCGGCCGATTGGAGACGGAAAAAGTAAAAACAGTGCGCTGCTAAATGTCAGCGACGTGACGCGGTTCGATAGGAAAAAGCGGTGCGAGAGGTAAAACCTCTCGCCCGCCTCACTCATTGAACGACGTTTGGCGGCTGGCTCGTCTGCTCACAGCAATCCGAGCCGCTGGTCACTCCACCGGCTGGCTTGGCATCAAGCCGGTCGAGTCGATTGGTTTAAGCAGGAGGGCAGGAGGCTGCGCCCGCTGCTCCTGCGGCACCGGGTACCGCTTGGCTACCGCGAGTGTAGGCAGGCCCGCCCATCGGGGC
>JBEBXX010000361.1:0-3934 GCA_040391435.1 Aureliella helgolandensis
CAGCGAGTCTGCCGGTTGAGCCACGCCAGCCAGCGTGTTCCGATGTGCGCCAACTGGGGATTGTGGCTGCGGTGCCAACGCCGAACATCGGTCAACAGTGAAAACTCAGTCAGCTCTAAGTAGCGATCGAGTTGTTCGCTGGGGTTGCCGGGAAACAGATGCTGTCGGCTCTCGCGAAATAGGTCGGCCAACTCCAAATCAATCGCGCGAACGGTGCGATGAAAATAAACGCTGCGAAAGAGCTCGGCCTTCATCGACAAAAAGTGAACTAATGCCGGCATCCCGCGATCGTGGATGGTGAGACCGCTGGCGGTGAATGAGCTGTAATGCAAAATCCGCTGCAGATCAAAAGCACGCGGATTCAACCCACTCATAAAGGCGTCGCGGAGCACAAAATCCATATTGTCGACGGTGTAAATGCCGCAAAACAGACTTCGCAGCAGATGCATCCAACGCGGTCGTGCATCGGCATGCTCCGCCGGCGATCCCCCAGCATGCGCGCCGGCCAGCGGTCGCACAGTCTGACTGGGCCGCTGAATCAACCACGCAATGTCGCTGGCCCTAAGCCGCACGCCTTCGGGAAAGGGGCCAAGCGGCGAGCGGGCGAGGCTCTCGATCACGCCGGCCATCTTCTCGACGATGATCTGCGCGCCCAACGTCTCATGCGTCAACCCGAAATGGCTGAGAAAATGGGCGTCAAAAAAATGTCCGAACGGGCCATGCCCCACATCGTGCAGTAGGCCAGCCATACGCATCAGCCCGTCGACCACCGCCACCTCGGGCACGCTCGGGTCGACCTGCCGCAGCGATGGATACAGCCGCTCGACCGCTCGACTGGCCAGATGCATGACACCTAGAATGTGCTGAAATCGGCTATGCTCGGCCGTGGGAAAGACCCACCAAGCCGTCTGCAACTGGCGAATTTGGCGCATCCGCTGCACCCAAGCATGGTCGATTAAGTTCCGTTCGCAGATCTCACCCGCCGCGTCGCCACGCGGAGCGACAAACGCGATGTAGCCATGCACCGGATCGTGGGACAAATTTTCGTTGAGATGCGATTCCATGCCGTATTACTTATGCAAATGATGCAGTCTAGGCTTGTGCCGATCCGCTCCTAGGGAGACCAACAGCGACCGGCGTCGCTCTCGCCCGCCCGTGCACCTGCGCCGGCCAATTGGGTGATTTTCAGGCATCGCAGACCAACCGATATCACACTGGGCAACATAGACAAGCTTGCCGAGTCTCGTAAATCTACGGGATTGGGGGAATAGATGCTTTAAACACCTTTTCTCCGAATTGCTGCTTGGGGTAAGATACCATCCAATCCTTACCTCGATAGATCAACTTGGTTGGATCTCTGGGATGGTAAGAAAACATGGATGGTAACGAAACATAGGGGAGATCGATTCGATATGGTCCGCTCATCAAGGCATTTGTTTTTTGCACTGGCCGCACTGCTGTGGCTAGCCAGTCCTGCGCCTGGCCAACAGCAGCAGCGCAAGGCAGCCTACGACCTGTTTCCTGACAGCGCAGCGGCGGTCGTCTGGATTGCCGATGGAGACAAACTTGCCCAGCAGTGGGAGCGCACACAGTTGTACTCCCTGGCCAAAGATCCGGCCGTGGCTCCGTTTTTTGAAGAGCAGCGGCAAGCCATCGAGCAACGCTTTATGGATGCCGGCTGGCGGCTGAATGTTAAGCCCGAGGATTTGGCCGACTTCACCACTGGGCAAATCGCCGCGGCTTGGTTTGAACTAGCGCAATCCCCACGCAAGCCGTATGCCATGGCACTACTGGCCGATGTGGACGATGCCGCAGGGCCCAACGCGCAACTGATGGCCAAGATCGACGAGGAATTGTTGGGCCGCAAGGCAACCAAAACTCTGCTGACCCATGCGGGTGTCGAGATCGTCAAATACACGCTCCCCAAGCGAGCGGATTCATTGCTACCAGATGATGGTTTCTATGCCATCACCAAGGGCCAGTTTCTGTCGAGCGACGATGAAGGTATGGTCAAGGACCTCATCTCGCGCATCCAAGGCTCGGCCGTCGCCGGCCAGGTCATCGCCCAAGATCCTTTCTTCATCGCCAGTCGCGAAAAGGCGGTGATCAGTGGCGAGGCTCAAATCGAGTACTTCGTCCGTCCGCTGGGAATTGCGCGGGTTCTGAGAGCCATCGCCGGCAAACGCTCCAAGAGCAGCGCCGACATGTTGGCCGTATTGCAGAATCAAGGCTTTGAAGCCATCAAGGCCGTGTGTGGCGAGATTGCGCTCGGCTCGGAGACCCTCGACTTGTCGCACCATGGCTTCGTGTTGGCCGACATGCCACTCCCCAAGTCGGCGGCTGTGCTCGATTTCCCCAACGAGGCCTCGCATGAGATTCCAGATTTTGTGGGGAGCAATATCTCCGCATTTTTGGCCACCAATTGGAACGCCAAAGAAGCTTTCTGGAAAACCGAAGGCCTAGTCGATGAGCTGGCCGGTACTCCAGGTGTCTTTCACGAAGTCATCGAGGGAATCAAGGTCGACCCCAACGGTCCGAGAATCGACATCGAAAAGGAAGTCCTGCCGCATATCACCAACGACATCTTCTCGTTGACCGATAATAAGCCCGGGACTGTGGACGTGGATTCCCGCCGCAATCTAATCGCCGTGCGACTGAGCAACGCCGCCGCTATGGCCAAGGTGCTCGATCGCGCCATGGTAAACGAGCCCGACGCAGAGCCAGTCGATTTCAACGGGCATGCGATTTGGAAAGTCGTGCACCACGACGATGAATCGGTAACCGATCTAGCCAGCGATTTCGGTGGAGACTTTGGCGCTCCGCCAGCCTCGTCCAGCAATCAGCCGCAACCCTGGTTGAGCAACTGGGCCATCACCGTCTATGGCGACTTCCTAATGTTCGCGTCGCACGTCGAAATGATTCAGGAGGCGATCGAACAAGCGCAAACCGGTGCCGGTTCCCCATTGCTCAGCGAGTCTGATTATCAGCGCGTGATGAATGCCCTAACCACGCACTTTGGCGAACAGCCCAGCAGTGCTTGGCAAGTCGTCCGCACCAGCCTAGCGTATCGCGTACAGTACGAACTGTTTCGCGAAGGCAAGCTGATGGAATCGCAGAGCATGCTGGCTAGCATCCTCGATCGCTTGTTACAGAGCCAGGACGAGATGCGCAGCAAGGCACAGACGCTCAAGGGCAGCAAGCTTCCTCCGTTTGAGCAAGTCGCCAAGTTCCTTCAGCCGATGGGCCTGGTGGTTCGCACCAATGACAACGGCTGGTCGTTCGGCGCAGTCATGCTGTCCGGTCAAGGCGCAGAGCAAGGTGTTGTCGGTGCATCGCGCAGCCAAGCGGCCCAGCCGGACTTGAGCCTCGACAATGCTCTAGACAGCACCCAGCCATAAGAGGCATTCAGGCCAACGGCCCAACTGTATTTAGGGCCAACGGCCAGAACGTATTTAGGGCCAACGGCCTGGCGGATTTCCAGCCCAGCCTGCAAGGCTGGGTGCGCCGGCAGCTCTTCGGTCACTCCTCGCTCACGCTCGGATCTGCAAATGCCACGCGGCCGGCCACAATGGTGTAAAGTACCTTGGTTCGAGCGATCTCGTCTGCTGGGCACGTTAGAATGTCGCTGGAGAGCACAACCACGTCGGCTAATTTGCCCGGAGCGAGTGAACCCTTGAGATCCTCCTCGAATGCCGCATATGCCGAGTTGATGGTGTAGGACCTCAGTGCCTGCTCACGCGTCATGCACTGCTCGGGGAAAAAATCGCTGCCGTCGGCCAGCCGGCGCGTGACAGAAGCGTAGATGGAAGCCAGCGGATCGACCGCTTCGACAGGTGCATCGGTGCCATTGATAACCACGGCCCCGGAGCTGAGCAGACTGCTCCACACGTAAGCCCCTTGTTTTGCCCGTTGCACTCCCAACCGATCCGTCACA
>JBEBXX010000362.1:0-3930 GCA_040391435.1 Aureliella helgolandensis
CCTTCTAAGGAGACCACCTGTAAACGTGCACGAACACTATCGATCGCAGAGCATCGCCCGAGAACGCTGTATTTTAGCGCGACTGATCGGGCCAAATGATGCTTTCACGGACAATCCGCTCGATGAAATGACCGGCTTGGCTGATTCGGCTGGCACAGATGTCTTAGGCGGAGTAGTTCAGCGCCGCGAATCTCCCGACCCAAAAACCTTCTTAGGCAAAGGCAAAGTCGAAGAGCTACGGCAACTGGTAGAAATGCACTCGGCCGATGTGGTTATCTTTGACAACGATCTATCTCCCAGCCAGACGCGCAATTTAGAGCAGGCGCTGGACATCAAGGTGATCGACCGCACGGAACTGATTCTAGACATCTTCGCTTCCAATGCACGCACGCACGAGGCTCGCTTGGCCGTCGAACTGGCTCAGCTCGAATACTCATTCCCGCGCTTGAAGCGCATGTGGACTCACTTATCTCGCCAGTCGATGGGCGTCGGCATGCGCGGTCCGGGTGAAAAGCAACTCGAAGTCGACCGACGTCTAGTCGTTAAACGCATCCACGAGCTCAAGCTCGACTTGCAGAAAGTCGAAAAGCGCAAGCAGCGGGAGGTAGCCGGCCGCCGCGATTTCCTGACCGTGTCGCTGGTGGGATACACCAACGCGGGCAAAAGTACATTGATGAATGCGCTGACAGACGCCGGAGTCGAAGCGGTTGATAAACTGTTCGCGACGCTGGACACCCGCACGCGTCGTTGGACGCTTCCCAGTTGGGGTCCAGTGCTGTTGAGCGACACGGTCGGGTTCATTCGCGACTTGCCTCACAAATTGGTCGCCAGCTTTCGCGCTACGTTGGAAGAAGCCCGCGAGGCAGACCTACTGTTGCACGTGGCCGACGCCAGCAATCCGGCGGTTCTAGAACAGATCTCGGCCGTGTACAGCGTGCTGCAGGATCTAGGCATCGACGAAAAGCAAACGCTGCTGGTCATTAACAAGATCGACCTGCCGGGGGCGAGCGAACGCATGCAGGCGGTGCAAAATCGCTACCGCCACAGCGTGGCCGTCAGCGCGCGCAGTGGCCAGGGGCTCGACGAGCTTGCCAAGCGAGTCAGCCAGGAACTCAGCGCCGGCTTCGTGACGCTGAGCGTGCGGCTTAAGGTCGACGATGGCAAGACCATGGCCTGGCTGGCCAAGTCGGGTGAAATCAGCAGCAAGCAGTTCCACGACGACCATGTCGAGATCCACGCGCGCATGCCCGCTCGCTTCGCAGGCCGACTGGCGCGCGGCGGACATCCGATCGAAGTCTTGCAGGGTGAACTGCCACAGGAAGTCCAGGATCCCGAACAGTGGGAAGAGCAGCTTCCAACCGTGGGATCTGTCATGCCCACGCTGCCGAGCCCTGAGGCCGACGAAGAAGTAGCTTAGCGGCTGACTCGAGCGGAGCGCGACCTGAAATTTAAGCACCCACGCATAAGTTTCGGCAAATATTTCGCCGTTTTGGTAATTAGCCGTTTTGGCGTTAGCCACGGTTGATTGACTAATTAGCCGCTTTGGCGTTAGCCACGGTTGATTGACTAATTAGCCGTTTTGGCACTAGCCACGGTTGTTTGATTCATTAGCCGCTTTGGCGTTAGCCACGGTTGTTTGACTAATTAGCCGTTTTGGCCTTGGCCAAGGTTGATTGATAAAACAGGAAACTTATGCGTGGGTGCTTAAGCTCTAACAAGTCACAGACATTTACGGGAAATTCGCCGCCGCCAAAGTCTTGGGAATTTTGCTAGATTACTCCTCAGTGTATGCTCTGGGTATGCTCTGGCGAGTCCGTTCATCGTAGCAGGCTTTCCTCCACACCGCGCTTCCCTCGAAGAGTTACCCCCTTGTCCACTCCGCTACCGGCCCGCGTCGCATATCAAATTCAACTGCAACAAGCGGATGCGACGCTGGAGCAACTGCAACGCAAACACGTGCGGATGGTGTGGCTGCGCACGATCTTCTTTTTCACCGCTGTGGCTGGATTGTTTTTTGGCTATGCCGACGTCGGCTTGCGCACGCCATTGCTATGGCTAGGATGGGCCGCGGCCCTGGCCTTCCTGATCGCCATAGTGTGGCATGAACACCTGCGTCTGGGGATCGCGCGGCAAATTGCCGACCAACAACTGCTGCGGCGACTGCTAGCGAGACTCGATCGAGATTGGAATCAACTGCCCGAACAGCACTTGCTCCCTGAGTTTGCCGAGCTACCGTTTGCGGATGACCTGGATGTGGCTGGAAGCGCCAGCCTGTTGAACCTGCTCTCACTGGCAGGCACGCTCCCTGGCCGGCGGAAGCTTCAAAGCTGGATTGCCGAAAGCACCGATTGGCCCACGGTGCGCTTGAGACAGCAGGCCGTGCGACAGATGAGCGGCCAGCGCGAGATGCGACTGTCGATCGTGAAGACCGTGCAGGCTCATAGTGCAGGCGGCCAAGCAAAGGGCGATGAGGGAAAGCACGTCTACGGCCTGCCACAGTGGGCGGCCAGTCCTCAGTGGCTGCCTGAGCACCGACTGGCACATTGGCTCAGCTACCTCGGCCCGGCCTTAATTGCCTGTGGGGCGATATTGGTTGTCGTCGCTCTGCTCAGCGGCGAACAGGCCGTGCTCCCCAACGTGGCCGTGGGATTGCTCGGCGGTGGCCTGCTGCTGAACATCATCATCACCGGTCTATGGGGAAGTTGGATTCATGACATCTTTCAACAAGTCACCGGATCGCAGCGGGCTACCGCGCAGTTTGCTGAGCTGTTTGAATCCTTCGCCAAGTTGCCCCGCGACGACGGCTTGCTCGACCAAATCCGCAAGGTCGCTACTGAGCAACCAAGCTGTGCGACACGCGGCTTTAGCAAACTGCTTAGGCTGGTTCGACTAGCCAATCTGCAGCGCGACCCGCTGATGTATATCGTCTACCTGCTGCTCCAATTGACGTGCATGTGGGACTTTCGCATCTTGAAACTGCTCGAGCGCTGGAAGGTCCGCTTCGGAGCCGACGTGGCGGAGTGGTTCGACGCGCTCGGCACCTGCGAAGCAATTGTCAGTGCCGCCACGCTGGCCGACGAAAACCGCGATTGGGCTTATCCCGAACCACAATTGGACCCCGCTCTCAAACTGCATGGAGTCGCCATCGGACACCCACTGCTAGCAGACAAACACCGTGTGGCCAACGATATAAAGCTCGCCAGCGATCGACCACTGCTGCTGGTGACCGGTTCTAACATGGCCGGCAAAAGCACTTTCCTGCGCTCGCTAGGCCTAAACCTAGTGCTGGCCCGCACCGGTGCCCCCGTATGCGCTCAGAAGTTGTCTACGCCGCTATTTGAATTGGCCACTAGCATACGCGTGCGTGACAGTCTGCGCGACGGCGTATCGTTCTTCATGGCCGAGCTCCGCCGCTTGAAAGAAGTCGTCGATCTGGCCCATTGCCGTCACGAGCAGACTTGCCCAAGTCAACCTGCCCCCACTCAAATTGCAGCTCGACAAGTCGAATCGACCACCGCCGCGGCTAGGCTGACCGAGCAACCTGCCGTTTCAGCCGCCGCTCCCCTTCTGTTCCTGCTCGATGAGATCCTACAAGGCACCAATAGCCGCGAGCGGCAACTTGCAGTGGAGACCGTGGTTCAGCGCCTGCTCAGCTATGGTGCCTGCGGGTTGCTGTCGACCCACGATCTCGACTTGGCGACGGTCGAATCGATTGCCCAGGCGAGCCAAGTAGTACACTTCCATGAATTTTTCGAAACGGTCGACGGCAAAGAGGTCATGCGGTTTGACTACAAGATGCGTCCCGGCTCCACCCCAACGACCAATGCCATGAAACTGCTCAAACTGGTCGGACTCGAATAGCGCCCGTGGCGTAAGCTTCTAGCTTGCGGTGGCGTATGCTTCTAGCTTGCGGTGGCGTATGCTTCTAGC
>JBEBXX010000363.1:0-3928 GCA_040391435.1 Aureliella helgolandensis
AGGCCCATCCCCTCGGCGTCGGTCTGACCGGTTATGGAGTACCAATTCTTGGAAAGAAACGTACACATGTGATTCTCATCGGTGACCCACAGCATGGCCGGCGAAGCGTCGGCAATCTCGCGAAAGTATTGCTCGCTCTGACGCAAAATGTCCACGGAAAGTTGGCGCTGGGTGTTGTCGTAGAAATAGCATACGACTCCAGAACCACCGTCGGGTAAAGCGATGCGTTCGATCGTCCATTCGTAGGCTTCAGTAGCCTCTCGGTCGATGCGTCGATGGATAAATGACGGCGACGTATAGGTTTGGCCGGTTTCCAGCGTATGCCGAAAGAGGCCGACGATGTCATCGGCCACATCGGCCGACCAGAGTGCCTTCAGCGCCTGCTCTAGTGTACATCCAATGAGCGGCTCGACATTGGTAAAGGCCTTTCGTGCTCCGCCACTCGCGTAGCGCATACGCAAAGCGGAATCCACTACGTACAAACCCTGCGGGCTATCCTCAACCAGTCGCCGGAAAGTTTCACTGGACTGCTTGAGGATCTGCTGGTCGCGATCCTTTTCAAGCAACAGGTCGCGGACTTCGAACTGTCGTCGCCGATCGCGCAGCTTAGCCAGCACCGTGCTAGTGAAAATGGCAATCCGCAGCGGCCGATTGATGAGCGTGACGTGTTCGAGCGACAAAATTCGGCGTAAAGTCGCCGAGCCGATCTCACCCGCGGCCAGCAAAACCAAAATGGGCAACTCGGACCACTTCGGCTGGCGGGACAGCGTACGCTTGATATGGTTGATCGCCGCCTCGCTCAAATGCTCCTGGGCGATCAAGGCAATTCCAGCGCCAGTCGCAATCGCTTCGGTGAAGTCGGCCACCGTCTCGCAACAGCAGACGGCAATCCCGTTTTGCTCCAAGACTTGCCGGCACAGCCGCGCGTCCTGAGGCGTGGGAGTCAGCGCCACCACACGTTGGTTGAGCGAATCATCAACGGCGTCAAGCTTGGTGCTACACGCGTCCGTGTTCAAACTGGGAATCGAGCTCATCAGACTTGCTTGCCATCTTTAGTGATCAACGCGCCCTGCTCTCCAACGAAACTCGGCACGCCGGTCAGAATCCCGCGGAACTGGGTCAGTGGCGGTCCGATCTCAATACCGCGACTGCTGAGCTTAAACTCGCGAATCGAGCGTTCGTGGCGTCCGGTCCGCTTCTTGACCACGGAGATGGCTTGGCGGATTTCACCGCTAGCTTCAAAGTAACGGAACAAGACAACTGAGTCGGCCAGATAGCTCGTATCGATGGGGCTGCCCATGGCTTGGCCGAGCATTCCGTGCTGGGCTACGACGACCAACGTCAAAATGCTTCGCTTGCTGAGATATTGCAGCAGTTCGTGCAGTTGAACGATTAAAAACTTTTCATGCGGCATCGAGTTCAGATAGCCGTTAAGGCTATCGATGGCAATGACTCGCACGCGCCTGCCCTGCGCGTCGAGCTCGACTGACCGCCGAACCAAACATGCAAACTCGCTAGGCGTGATCTCCCCCGGGATCAAATTGACGACCTCGATCAGCCCGCTGTCGACGCCGCCCTGCAAATCAAACCCTAGACCTTCCGCGCGAACAAACAGCGATTGCTCGCTTTCCTCAAATTGAAAGAGGATGGCTCGTTCGCCGCGTTTGGCGGCGGCGATAGCAAACTGCAGCGCCATCGAAGATTTGCCGACGCCGGCCGGTCCAAGCAGCAGAGCGCTGGTCCCAGCGTTGAGCCCACCACCGAGCAGTTCGTCGAAGGCTGCATTGCCGCTATTGACTAGATCGGTTTCTATAGGACCGACCCTCTGATCCAGTGCTTCGCGCGGAAATATTTTCAGTCCGCCTTCCACTAGCCGCATATCGTGCGCGCCGCCGATGAAACCGCTACCGCGCAGTTTAAGCACTCGCAAACGCCGCCGCTCGCCACCATAATCGGTGAGTAAATGCTCCAAGCGGATTACACCGTGAGCGATGCTTTGCAGGTGCTGATCGTCGCTGCCGGAATAGTCATCGAGCATAAGGACCGTGCAACCTCGACCAACGAAGAACTGCTTAAGGGCCAGAATTTGCCGCCGATATCGCAGCGATCCTTGGGAGAGCAACCGCATTTCAGAGAGCGAATCAAAGACAACACGCTTGGGTTGCAACTCTTTGACTCGTTCCAGCACCCCATCGACGGTGGTTCCAAGTTCGATCTCGGCCGGTTCAAACATCGTGTACTGCAAACGCGGATCTTCGATGGCTGCGGTATCGATCAGTTCGTAGATATCGACTCCGTCGAGTTTCCAACCGTGCGATTGGGCAACGCCTTGCAGCTCCTGCTTTGTCTCTGAAAGCGTGACGTACAGCCCAGCTTCGCCTAGCCGGGCTCCTTCGAGCAGAAACTGCAGCGCAAGCGTTGTCTTCCCAGTGCCCGGCATCCCTTCGACTAGGTACAGCCTATCTCTGGTCAGTCCGCCGTGCAGGATCTCGTCGAGGGACGCAATGCCTGTGCTAACTTTTGAAGTCGTATTCTGTGTCATTGTTTTTTCAGTTGGGAGACTCCGGGATTCGCAGCCTCGCCATTAGAACCGGAATTCTGGTGAATCCTACCACCTGATACAAGGAATTTTGGCTAATCTTGTGCCTGAGTATGGAAAGCCCGACAAGTCCCCCTGACTGAACCACGGCAAGCCACTCGCATCCGCTGAGTACTGAATCTGACTGCGATTGGCGCCCGCGTATTATAGCGATTTGGATTGACATGTCGTGCAGCTAACCACACATCTCTATCATCGCTTCCTCAGCCACATCGCGTGCTGCGGGGCGTTTCGCGGGCACTGCTCATGCAGTTGACTATCCAGGTGGATTGGCACGCCTGTTGCTCTATACATTCGACAACTTCGCTCGGGACCACGCGATAACGGCCGAAGAACTTTATAGGTGAGCATGTTTGCTGGCCGTCGTCCAATTCCCAAACGAGCCTCCACACCCTTTTGAAAAAACTCGCTAGGGAGATCCGCGCACGTGAATGAAAAAAGTTAGACAAATTTGGTATCAATGAACGGACTTCTTCAAACCACGGAACTTGGGCTGTACTGCGCAGCGGGTGGATTTTATGTCGATCCGCGCGAGCCGGTAGAGCGTGCCGTAGTGACTCATGCTCATACCGATCACGCGCGCTGGGGCTGCAGGCACTACCTGTCGGCCCAACCGGGAGAGCACTTGCTGCGCATGCGCATGAATGCAGATGCGGAGTTTCAGTTTTTGCACTACGGCGAGTCGCTCAAGGTCGGGGGAGTCGACGTCAGCTTCCATCCGGCCGGCCACATGCTCGGATCGGCACAGGTCAGACTCGAGCACCGCGGACGCGTGGCTGTCGTTAGCGGCGACTATAAGCTCGGCGACGATCCAACCTGTGCCAGTTGGCAACCCGTCGCATGCGATCTGTTCGTAACGGAATCGACATTCGGTTTGCCCGTCTATCGCTGGCAGTCCGATCAAGCAATTGCCGATGAGATCAATCATTGGTGGCGAGAGAGCCGCGAAGAGGGGAAATGTTGTGTGCTGTACGGCTACGCGATCGGCAAGAGTCAACGGTTGTTGGCTAGTTTAGATCCCAGCATCGGTCCGATCTACACCCACGGAGCCGTTGAAAAAGGTGTGGAGGCGTATCGCAAAACCGGAGTTGACCTGCCAGCGACAACGCATGTCGGCGCAGTCGCGGGCAAGCATGAGTGGGCGGGGGCGATGGTGATTGCCGTACCCAGTGCGCACGGCACGCCCTGGATGCGCAAGTTTGGGCGGACGAGCACGGCCATGGCCAGTGGCTGGATGGCGGTTCGCGGCGCGCGCCGCCGCCGGGGAGTAGATCGCGGAGTCGTCCTGATCCACCATGTCGATTGGCCGGCGCTGCTTACCGCGGTCAA
>JBEBXX010000364.1:0-3914 GCA_040391435.1 Aureliella helgolandensis
ACCGCATATTGTGCGGGTTGATGCGTCCGATCGTACCTCCCCAGCCTTTCGGATTGTTGCCGTCGGGAGTTTCAAAGAACATCGCGATCCCTTCGCTGAGCCACAATGGGTTGTCCGCCAAGCGCATCTGCAAGCCACTATTAAAGGCCAACTGATGGACAGCTTCGTGAATCACGGTAGCCACCGTCCGCTCCGCCTGAGGCTGGGCAAGGATTTGGCGAATCACGAGGCTGCTGGCAATCCGCGTCCCCTGCGGTACGACTCCGTCGACGCCGGTCATGTCGTAGGCGATCATGCGATTGGTCTTCATGTTGTAGTAGCCAATCATGGCTTCAGCCGTCTGGCCGATCTCGCGCTCCGCGTAGGTCAGGTACGAGGCTCGATTGCTAAAGACAACTGCCACCAGCGGAAACCGCGGTTCGGAGAGCCGATAACCCTTGGACTTCCAGTAGTTGTAAAAGCCGCGATAGACCTGTTCGTAAAGTTCGGCGACCCAGCGGACATACACTTCGCTGGTGTTGTAGAGCAGCACGTAGTGTCGCGTCTTGAGGACCTTGAACCCCTCGGGCAACTCCCGCTGGAATTGCTGATAGATCTCATCCGACGTCATGGGTGTGAAGGGTGTTTCGCACGGGGCGGACGAGACGACAGCATCCGTGGCCAGCGTCCACAACTGGCCATCCTCGGTCTGCACCAACATGCTGCCGTCGGCCAGCTCTAGTAGGACCTCACAGCGCACGGGACCGGCCGGTGCCGGCTGGGCAGCATCTGAATGAAATTCAAGCAGTCGAACGGGGAAGGAGGCTTCAGCCTGCTCTTGAGCCGTAACCTCAGGCGTGTCAGACGTGTCCGGCGTATCAGACGTGTCCGGCGTGTCCGGCGTGTCAGACGTGTCAGACGTGTCAGACGTGTCAGACGTGTCAGACGTGGCCTCTGCCAGCTCTTGAGCGGCAGCCCGCGACGACAAAGGCCAGAAAAACGACGAAGGCCAGAGGACTGTCCCCAGGCAGAGCAAGGCTGCACTCAGGGGCCGCCAGAACCTACCGTGTTTCCGCATCCGATCCATGGTGTTAATATCGCGTAGCAAGCTGCAAAAAGGGACTCAACAAAATCAGGGCCCAATCGAATTTTGGTCAGACAGCGTTTTGCCACCTCCCCCATAATCCTTCATTCTACTACATTGGCTGGCAGCCATGTGCAGCGGTGGCCGATGGCTAGTCACACCTAGAGTGTTTCATGGCGCATAGCGTAGTATTGCCCCACGATTGCTGCCGAGTCGCTGAGCACCTCGCAAAATCTCAATTTTCTGGATAGTTGGAGTCAGGGGACTGCCGTCGACATCCAGTAAATCCAATAGAACGATGATCTCATGACCCCAATCGAACATGTCTTGATCGTGGGAGCGGGCTGGGTGGGCCGCCAAACTGCAGCACGGCTGGCGCGCTTCGGGCTGAGCGTGTGGTTGGCCGACCGGGCTCCTCAGGTCTGTCGCGATGCGGTCGAATGGATGCGGCAGTTGCCCGAATACGCGGCCGATCCAACTTGGCACCAGCGAGTGCACATCGCTCCCAAGCTGGTCGATCTTGCGGCAGAGGTGCATGCCGGCGCTCTGTCAGTCGATCTGATCATCGAATCGGTGCCGGAACAAGTATCGCTCAAAAAGCGCGTGCTCCGCGAACTGAGCGGCTTGTTCCCTGAGCCGATAATCATTGCTTCCAACAGCTCCTACTTTGTACCTTCCATGCTCAGCGAGTTTGTGGCTCAGCCCGAGCGCTTTGCGCACCTACATTTTCATGTGCCGGTGCTGGAAGATTCGGTGGTAGATATCGTGGGCTGCGCGCAGACCGACCCACTGGTAATTGAGCGTCTGCGCCAGTTGGCCGTGCGCATCGAGCAACATCCGTTGCTGCTGCGCCGCGAACATCCCGGCTATATCTTTAATTGGCTGCTGCAGTCGGTGCTGCGTTCGGCACTGGAGTTAGTTGAGCTCGACGTGGCCGATCCGGTCGATATCGACAAATCGTGGACCAGCGTGACCGGCATGCCGCTCGGGCCGTTCGGAATCATGGACCGCATCGGGCTAGATGTGATTGAACAAGTGCTGAGCAACGCCCGCTGGGCCGATGCGGTCGCCACGGAAGTCCCTATTGAGCAACTGCTCAAACTGCTGGCCAAGCACACTCAGGCGGGCGAATTGGGAGTAAAAACCAAACGCGGCTTTTACGACTATAGCTCTTAGGCTTACGGCGCAGGGCTGTACCATATCGGCTGCGGCGATTCGAACGTCTGTCGCTGGCCGCTCGAGGGATGCGTGAAGGTGATCCGGGCCGCGTGCAGACACATCGGCTGCGATCGCGCCGAAGTGGTCTGTGCATGGCCGCACGTGTGATCGGCCAGGTAGAGTGGATCACCCACGATCGCATGCCCCAAGTGCCACAGGTGGATGCGAATCTGGTGCGTGCGTCCCGTCAATGGAGTAGCGGCCACGAGCGCCGTACCATCGCTGTCGCGTTGCAGTACTTCAAAGCGCGTACAGCATTCCAAGCCCTCGGCCGTGTCAACCGTGCGCGAACCGCCGATGGCCGGAGCGGCGCTAATTGTGGCTCGGCACTCGGTTGAGTCCCAGGTGGGATGGCCGTGTACTCGTGCCCAATACAGCTTTTCGACTTGGCCTGTGCTGAACTGCGGTTGAACTCGCCGCGCGGCGTGCTGTGTACGGCACAGCACCACCACGCCGGATGTATTGGCGTCCAGACGGTGAGCCACGCGCAGCTTCTGCTTGGGATAAGCATCGGCCAGGAGGCTAGACAAACTATTGCGGTTATATCGCCCGCTGGGATGCACCGGCAGCGGAGCCGGTTTGTCGACCACTACCAACCAGTCATCTTCGTAGATCAAGCGGATGTCGGGGTTGATGGCCGGCTCGATCGTACCCGACATGGCTTGTTCAAAGCACTGTCCCTCTTTCACGATGTGAGAGGCTTGTGCAGCCCGCCCTGCGGTGGTTATGTGTCCGGCGTCTATCCACTGCAGCCACTGGGCAAGGCCGGTGGGAGGATGCCACTGGTTCAAAAATTCGATAAGCGGTAGCCCCGCATATCGCCGCGGAACATAGATCTTGCGCACGTTGTCGTAGGCTTGGCAGCCGGGCTGCGACGCGGCGACTGAGCGTATGAGTGCTTCTCTGGCCTGCAGTTGCTCGCGCATGCGGTGCGCGGGTTCACGGTAACAACGCGGGCACCACTTCCCAACGGCGTAATTTTCCGACAGCGTCTCCGGCTCAGACAAGATAGCCTGGCAGGCAAAGCACAGTTGATTGCCAGTGGGCTGCAGGGCGGGGTCCAAGGCAACCCTCCCATCGAATACAAAACACGATCCATGGTAGTGCTCACCACCGCACTCTTCAAAATATTTGAGGATGCCGCCATCGAGCTGATAGACCTGTTCAAAGCCGGCCTGTTCCATCATCGGCCCGGCCTTCTCACAGCGGATGCCGCCCGTGCAAAACATAACGATCGGCTGCCGCTTGGCCTCCTCGGGAAGCTGCTGGATGGCCTGCGGGAATTCGCGAAAGTGCTCGATGTTCAAGTGCTCTGCGCCGTCGAATGAACCCAGTTCAAATTCGTAGGTGTTGCGAGTATCGAGCAGTCGCACTTGGTGGACCGCATCGAGCCACTGCTTGAGCTGCTGCGCGGAGAGTGTGGGTGAGGTGTGCTGTGCGGGGGCCACGCCGTTGACACCGAAGGCGATGATCTCCTTTTTCAGCCGCACCAGCATGCGGCGAAAGGGCTGTGTGTCCGAGTAGCTGTCTTTGGTCTCCAGGTCGGCAAAGGCGGGATCCGCGCGGAGCGACTCGAGGAAATCTTCGATAGCCGCAGGAGCTCCCGCCAAGAACAGATTGATGCCTTCAGAGC
>JBEBXX010000365.1:0-3910 GCA_040391435.1 Aureliella helgolandensis
GTTGCAAAACGCTACACTTTGGCCGTAGCTAAAGTCGCCAGACTTTGGCCGTAGCCGTAGCTAAAGTCGCCAGACTTTGGTCGTAGCTAAAGTCGCCAGACTTTGGTCGTAGCTAAAGTCGCCAGACTTTGGCCGTAGCTAAGTCGCCAGACTTTGGCCGTAGCTAAAGTCGCCAGACTTTGGCCGTGGCTTTTACCTCACTTGCTGAGCACTAAATGAGCAATTGGCATACGGCGTGCATGGTAATTAGACTTGAAGCACAGGTCTTCACCGCTACTGCCGCACCCCTAGGGCCGATGAGATGCGGTATTTCCTCTGATTTTGGTAGCATCCCGCACTAGGCGCAAATAGAATGCAGTGTTGGAGATGCCTTGCTTTTCCCCCTCGATTCGCGTCTCGTTCACGAACCCGCGTTAGGTTTCAGGAGCTGTATCACATGTCGTTTGCCAAGCCGCTTTTCGTATTGTTGGCCACGGTGGTAGCACCGTTGGTTGGGCTTGCAGATCAACCGCGCGGTGGCGCTTCGCGCTTGGCTACTTTCCAAGATGTGAGCCATCACTACTTCGCACTCTCGGTTCAAGCCGACCCGGGCGCAGACTATCCGCTACCGGCGGCCTATGAAGTGGTCCTGCTGGTCGACACCTCTGCTACTCAAACGGGCCCGGTTAGGCTGGAAGCGTTGGAAGTGGCCGCGGAGTTGGCTCGCGCGTTGCCGGTCGGAGCCCAAACGGCGCTGCTGGCCTGCGACGTGGAAGCGGTCGACCTGACCACCGGCTTAGTAGATCCCAGCTCGCCGCAGTGGGAGACGGCTATGGCGCGACTGCAAAAACGCATCCCACTGGGAACCACAGACCTCGCTGGAGCGTTGCGAGCAGCGGCCAGTCAATTCGGTGAGCGCGCTGCGCAGCGGACCATCATCTACATCGGCGACGGCATCAATCGCTCTAATCTGCTGACCAAGAGCCAGCACCGTCAACTGGTCGACGAACTCATCGCCGCCAAAATCAGCGTCTCGTCGCTAGCAATTGGACCCATTACCGATCTGGCTTCACTGGCTGCCATCGCCAACCAGACCGGTGGCATTGTCTTGAGCCGCGATGAGGTCCAGGAATCGATGCAGAGCATCGGCAATCACTTAGCGCACAGCGCGACACTGCCGGTGCTGTGGATCGATGAGGCACCACTGCCGGGTGCTTTGGCGAGCCATTTCCCGCAGCGTTTCCCCCCCTTGCGAATCGATCGCGATACGGTCGTCGTCGGCCAGTCGGAAACCCCGCTTGCTGTCGATAGTCTCGCCCTGCAGGGAACCGTTGCAAGCGGAGAACGAGTAAAATTGGCATGGGAGCTGGCAGCAGAACCCTCCAATCCAGACCTAGGCTTTCTGACCGCCGTCGTGTCGGAAGCGCGGCGAGACGGTGGCGTCTCGCTGCCAGCCCTCGGTTCGGCCGGTCTGCGGGCCATGAGCTACATGCTCGCCGACAACGCTACGGCTTTAGTCAAAGCGGGCAACTTTGCGCTCAAGTCGGGGGACTTGGACGCTGCCAGACGCATCGCCGAAGAAGCGCTCAAACAAGACCCCAATAACGCGGAAGCAGCCACGCTGCTAGAGGCCGTTGAACAGGTAGCCCAATCCCAGTCCGAGTCGGTGCCTGCGGGCAAGTTCACCCAGACCGCCGCCAGTGACGACCCATTCGGCGGCGCGAGCTCAACGGCCAGCGATGATCCGTTCAGCGATCTGGCCACACCCCAACCGGCTACGCCCGCTCCTCTGACCCCGACACCGGCCATTGCAGCCCCAGCCGAATTGGCTCCTCAAGCACCGGCTGAAGGCGTAGCTGTGCCCGATGCAACAGCCCCCGCTACACAGATTTTTCCGCTACCGCCCGAGGCTGCGGCCGGCGCTGGTGCGATGAACCAGTTCGATCCCACCCCATCGTTGTTGGGTGAGACGCTGGACGCTGGAGACCTGCTCAGCGAAGAACTCGGGCGCCGACGAGCACGCGCGCAGGCGATCGAGGCTGAGGTGCGTCAGAACATCCGCGATGCTCAAGAGCAATTGCGTCGCAACCCGTCCACAGCCAGCCAAGTCGTGCTGGGGCTCAAGCTGTTGCTCGAGCGAATCGATAGCTTCACCGATACCGATCCGGCACTACGTGCACAAATGCGCAGCCAAGTCAGCTCGGCATTGCAGATCGCTGCCCTGCAGGAAGCTAAATACAATGAGCGCATCAGCCACTCTGAAGCGATTCGCGCGCAGGCCGACCAAGCTACTCGACTGCTGTTAGAGACCAGCCGTCAGGACGAAGCTCTCAAGCAGTTGGTGGAACAGTTCAACTATCTGATGACCGAGCAGCGCTATTTGGAAGCCTCCAAAGACGTCGCTCCGGAGATCAGTCGCTTGAGCCCCAATACGCCACTGGATAATTTAGCCCGCGTAGAAAGCTCGCTGGCATCCAACGAAGCCCTGGTCCGCGAAGCCTTTGAGCGACGCGAGCAGGGTGTGGTCGACGCGCTGCGTGGCGTCGAAGTTGCGGCGGCACCGTTCGACGGTGATCCTCCAGTGATCTATCCGGCCCCTGAAGTTTGGCAGGCTCTGACGGCCCGCCGAAAAGAACGCTATGCGGCGACCAGTCTGGGAGTCGACAACGCATCGGAGCAACGCATCAGCGCTGCCTTGAAGAGCGAAGTTGCGGACATCTCCTACAACGCCATGCCACTGCGACAAGTAATTGAAGGGCTGGCGGACGATTTGAATATTCCTATCCACCTCAAGGCGGAAGAAATCGAACTGGGCGGTACGGCTACTGTCGACTCGCCAATCACCTTCCAGTCTCCACCGATCACTCTCCGCAGCGTGCTGCGAATCATCCTCGACCCGCTCGAACTGACGTACGTCATCAAGAGCGAGACGCTGATGATCACCACCAAAGATGATGCCAACGCCGAACCGATCAACCGGGTCTACCCAGTGGGCGACCTAGTCGTCCCCATTATTTCCGGAGGTGGAATGATGGGTGGCATGGGCGGCATGATGGGCGGCATGGGAGGAGGCATGGGCATGGGAGGCGGCATGGGTGGTATGGGCGGAGGCATGGGTGGCATGGGCATGGGTGGCATGGGTGGAGGCATGGGGGGCATGGGCATGGGTGGCATGGGAGGTATGGGTGGCATGTTTGCTATTCCCGACGACTCCTCCAAATCCAGCCACAGCGCGGCGCGTCCGACCGCAACTAAGGTGCCCGCTGTCCGAGCTACAAACAAGCCGATGGCCGTCACTCGCGGCAGCTCCACGGCTGCTGCCTCGGAAGATGTAGCGACCTGGGTAAACCAGCTAGCGAATGCAGCCGACGACCAACAGCGCGCGGCGATCGACCAACAGGTCCGACAAGTGGTGCGTGACCGAGTCGAAGTGGCCGGAGCCTACTTGGAAGCCAAGAACACGGACGCGGCCAAGGCTGAATTTGAAAAGGTCATCGGACTGGTCAGCGGACTGCTCAGCGCAGGTTATCCGCAACCTTGGATGTACCATGCACTCAGCTTGGGCATGGAAGCTTGCGACTATCCTGGTTCGGAGATCAAGCGCGTTCAGCTCAGCTCGCTCGACTTCAACGGCGACCTCAACGCGGCTTTTAAGATCGCTGAGTACTTGGCCCGCAAGGGGATGAAAAGCGAAGCTTTGGATCTGTTGAAGGATTTAGCGACCGCACAGCCAAACCGCTACGACGTGTTCGCACTGGCACTGCCGCTAGCCGAGGAGACCCAGGATCTCGAGGCCATGCGTTGGGTGTGCGTGGGCATTTTGAGCAAGGCCTGGCCCGCTGAGCAGGCGTCGCTGTTTGAGCGTGCCAGCTTGGCCGCTAGAGCCACGCGCTTGCGACTGACCCAACAGGCGCAAGCGCGTGGCTAGATC
>JBEBXX010000366.1:0-3896 GCA_040391435.1 Aureliella helgolandensis
AATCGCCCATGCGCCCCCGGCGACTCCAGCTAGCTCGCACAGCGCTGGGCCGTCTAGTATTGGGCCGTCTGTGGTTGGGCCGTCTGTGGTTGGGCAATTTGGGGCTGCGTCTGCTGGCTCAGCTATAAGTAGCGCGGCTGGCTCGTCGGCCGAGGGGGCGCTGGCGAACACCGACGCTGCCGCCGGTCCCGCCGCTGCGAAAACGCAAACTCGGGCTGGCACCACGGCCAAACTCTCGCTCCCCACGCTGCTGGCCTGGGAGAACGACGAGGCGCTGGGCTATGCGGCGCGCAATTGCAATGGCTGTGGGCGTTGCCGGACCAACGCGGCTGCCGAGCGGATGTGTCCGGTGTTTCGCGTCCATAAAGGCGAAGAGGCGTCACCGCGAGCAAAAGCCAATCTGCTGCGCGGTGTGGTCACCGGCGCAATCGACCCGGCCCTGCTGGAGAGTCGGGAGATGAAGTCCATTGCGGACCTGTGCTTCAATTGCCACCAGTGCCGTATGGAGTGCCCGGCCACGGTCGACATTCCCAAACTCGTGCAGGAAATCAAAGCTCAGTATGTGGCCGGACAAGGGCTGCCGATGAGCGAACGGCTGCTCAATCGTGTCGACAAACTGGCTGCGCTGGGCAGTCGCTTTCCCAATCTTGCCAACTGGGCACTGGGCAATCGCACCATGCGCTGGCTGCTTGAGAAAAGTTTTGGGATTGCCAGCGGACGCAAGCTTCCCCGCGTCACGCGGCGTACGTTCATGCGCTGGGCTGCGCGCGAGAAGCTCAATCGCATCGAGCGCGAGCCGGGGCGGAAAGTCTTGTACTTCGTCGACCAATACGTCAACTGGCACAATCCCATGTTGGGCCGAGCGCTGGTGGAGGTGCTGCGCCATCAGAGAGTCGAAGTCTACGTGCCGACAACGCAGACGCCGTCGTACATGGCTATGATCGCCTCCGGCGACGTCGAACGAGCTCGCAAATTGGTCAAAACCAATATCAGCTTGTTGGCGGAAGCGGTGCGGCAGGGCTACACGATCGTGACCACCGAGCCGTCGGCCGCCCTGTGCTTGCAGCAGGAATATCGCCACTTGTTTCAATCGGAAGAGACCGAGTTGATCGCGGCCAATACCTATGAAGCCTGCAGCTATCTGTGGCAGATGCACTCGCGCAATGAGCTGGAACTCGACTTCCGACCGCTGTCGATGTCGATCATGTATCATGAGCCGTGCCATTCGCGGATACTCGATCCCTCTCAACCCGCCCTCAACCTGTTGCGCTTGATCCCTGGTCTACATGTCCAGACGGCCGACGCAGGCTGCAGTGGAATGGCCGGTACGTTTGGGCTGCAGCGCAAAAACTACCGCACTAGTTTGCGAATCGGTTGGCCACTGGTGAGCACCATGAAGACCACCTCGGCACAGTTCGGTACAACCGAATGCACTTCATGTAAATTGCAGATGGAACAAGCCACTACCAAGCCTACCGTGCATCCTGTGGCCGTATTGGCTTACGCCTATGGCAGAGTGCCGCAGTTCGCCACATGGTTTACCTCGCGCACAGAAGGGACCGTTGTCAATTGACTAAGCTTCCAATTCGGGGCGAGACGCGCAGCGCTTCGCTCAACACTGGGCCGGATGCAGCCACTGCAGTGGATGCCGTCGCTCGAGCCGAGGCAATTGCTGGAGCCGAGGCCGACGCTGGAGCCGAGGCCAACGCCGCGCTGCAGATTGAGGTGCGGTTGTTTGCTGCGGCAGCGGACCTGGCAGCGACGCGGCGAGTGGTCTTGCAGCTCGCTGCAGGCTCCAGTCTTGAGCAGGTGCAGCGCGAATTAACCGAGCTCTATCCGGCGCTGCAAGTGCTGGCCAGCGTCAGCCGCTGGGCCATCGATGAGCAGTTTGTGAGCGATGACTTCAGGCTGCACGGCCATGCGACCGTCGCCATGATTCCGCCAGTCAGCGGCGGCTAAGGTGGCTTGTCCCAGTCGCTTTTTTTGTAGAGCGATTGTGCCAATCGTTTCCACTGAAAAACGATTGTCGCAATCGCTTTCTCGGTTTTTTATCGAGTTGCAGACAGCCTCGCTACTTCCTACCGCAGAACTAAAGCTGGACAAAGCACTAGGGATTTACCAAACATCGCGCTAAGTGTGGGGACGGCAAGCTAGAAGCTTACCCCACTTTGCGGCAAGCTGGAAGCTTACCCCACTTTGCGGCAATCTGGAAGCTTACCCCACGCTTCAGCCCTGCATAGCCGATTTAAGCCCAGTAGGCCATAATGGACAGCTCTCAACCTTACGCGTACTACTTCAATCGTTGGTAACTATGATCGAACTGACCGAAGCGCCGCTTGATCCCAGCGCCGTATTGGCTCTCGTAGCTGACCCCGAGTGTGGTGCCGAAGTATTGTTTCTAGGCACTACCCGGCAGTGGACGGAGCTGCCCGGCCAGCTAGCCGCCGATTCAACAGCCGATTCAACAGCCGAGTCATCAGCCCGCACACAAGCGCTGACGCAGCCGCTGCCAGCACCGGCCGCTGGCCGCGTCGAGACGTCGCACCTGGTGTACGAGTCCTATCGCGAGATGGCGCTCGCCCAACTGCAGCGGCTCGAGGCCGCAGCGCGCAGCCGCTGGCCGCTGCGCAAGGTGGTCATCGTGCACCGCTTGGGGCATGTACCCGCGCGCCAAGCCAGCGTGGCTATCGCCGTCAGTTCACCCCATCGTAGCGAAGCTTTCGAGGCGGCGCGGTGGTTGATCGATGAACTGAAACACCACGTCCCCATCTGGAAGCAGGAACACTATGTGCAACATGGTTCCCAGTGGATCCATCCCACCGCTGGGAATTGCAATTGTGTAGGACCAGCCCTAGCTAACCCAGCGCAGGATCTCGCAGCGCAGGATCTCGCAGCGCACGGTCGACAGCCAGACCATGCAGCCCCGGACACCAGACGGCCGCAGTCCGCCGACGGCAAGGAGATAAAATGATGCCGGACACCACATCGCTCCCCGCCATCAATCCTCTGCCGATCGTCGAGCACACGCCGGCTGCCGCTGCGTCGGCCGTGCGCTGTGAGCAATTGGTCGACCGTTTCGGCCGCATCCACCGCTCGCTCCGCGTGAGCGTTATCGACGCGTGCAATATTCGTTGCCAGTACTGCATGCCGGCCGAGGATGTCGAGTTTTTACCGCGCAGCCAATTGCTCGAATTTGACCACATCGAACGCTTTGTGCGGACCGCCGTGGGCATGGGAATTCGCAAGGTGCGCCTGACCGGCGGCGAACCACTGCTGCGCGCCGATCTACACCGGTTGGTCGCTCGTTTGCGAGCTATTGAAGGGCTGCAGCAACTCGCGCTGACGACTAATGGCATGCTGCTGGAGCGACATGTCCCTGCCCTGGTCGCCGCCGGGCTGCAGCGAATCAATGTCAGCCTGGATACTCTCAGCGAGCCGACGTTCAAACAGTTGACGCGTCGCGACGGACTGGCGCGGGTCTTGTCAGGGATCGAAGCCGCGCGCAAGTTTCCAGAGCTGTACTTGAAAATAAATGCGCTGGTGCTGCGCGACGTCAATCTTGCCGACATCTACGCTTTGGTGGATTTTGCACGGCAGCGAGCATGCACGCTGCGGTTCATCGAGTTCATGCCGCTCGACAGCGATCGCCAGTGGTCCCAGTCGCGGATGGTCAGCGGCGATGAGCTGCGCGGTCTGTTGACCGAGCGGTTCGGTCCCCTGCTCCGCTGCACGGATGTCGATGCTAGCCAACCGGCCAGCGACTATGAATTCGCTCGCGGCGGCGGCCGCGTGGGCTTCATCGATTCGGTATCCAAGCCATTTTGTGCGGGCTGTGATCGGCTGCGTTTGACGGCCGATGGCAAGTTGCGAAATTGTCTGTTTGGCCGCGAGGAGTG
>JBEBXX010000367.1:0-3891 GCA_040391435.1 Aureliella helgolandensis
GCGCCGCATCCAACAAATGAGCCGACTACGACTAACATCGACAACTGCAGAAACTTCACGCTTGCACTCCGAACGGTCAAGTCAGAAAAAGAGAAACTAGCGATGCGCGCGACAACTGCGCGGTTAGGTAATTCTCTGGAGTTGTCAATTCAACGCCACGCCCACTTCTCCGCTGGACTTGGTACCCAACGCGCCCCATACACCGTATGGGCTGAAGCCGCCCAGCGACTGCGACGCGCCTTGGTTGCCCGAGTCGATGCTCTGCGACATGAAGTGCACAGAGCCGTCGCCGAAGGCCGCCTGCACGCCGCCGGTGTGGTTGCTGCCTGCACTATACATGCCACCCAACCAGTGATTGTCGGCTTCCATGCAGCTCGGGCTGTTGGGGGGCAACATGGTGTTGAAGCGAGTGAACAGGGCCGCACCATCCGCCCAGCGACCTCCTCGAATACCAACGTCTGAGTTGACGTTGACCGTGTAGGCACCGTTGACGAACAATGCGCGGCAGGCCAGCGGTGTGCTGGCAGCGTCGCCACCCGTGATAGCTACCGTACCCAGTTTTTTCGACGCTAGGCTGGGAGGAGTTTGCATCTCAGCCATCGCAATGGTGTTGCTGGTGCCATCGACCATGTCGCCGATCTTGGCATAGGAGTACTCGCCGAACAAACCTCGCGGTGCCTTGCAATTGCGCCCGTCCGGGATCTCGTCGACTGAGCACATCAGCGTGGCCGCATCGCCACCGCAGACGGCGTAGTTGGTAATGGCCATATTGGCCAGCGGTCGGAACTGCACATCGGAGGGGCACACGAGCGTAGGAATTTGAGTCGACCAGTAGGCTGCGCCGCTCCAGGCCGCCGAATTCTGGGTGGAGTACTGATCGTACAGGTTGCCCTGCTCCATGAAGGGAAGCAGGAACACATGCGCACTGATCCGCGCACGGCCCGTGGTAGCGGTCGGACAAGTGCTGCTGTTGCGGCAACCCGAGCCGCTGTTGGCGGCCGGGAAGCGTTTGTAGGTGCTCTCGTAGTTGTGCAGTGCTAAGCCAAATTGCTTGAGATTATTGCTGCACTGCATCCGCCGCGCCGCTTCGCGGGCTGCCTGTACCGCGGGGAGCAGCAGTCCCACCAAGATGCCAATAATTGCGATGACGACCAAGAGCTCCACCAACGTGAAGCCACGCCTGACCAAATTTCGACGCATGACCTGCTCCAATCAAACTTAAAATAAACAAGTTGAAACGCCCACACGCAGCTACCACTCTCAAGCCGTATTTTGATTCACAGTAGAGTAAATTTCGTAAAGGTCAATATTCCAGCTTAAATCTTTGTTAGTTTTGTTTAAAGTTGCGCAGTCGCTGACGGGCGTAGCGGACGATGCGTCGAGTTTTCGCGCTTGCCCCGACGCTAAAGCGTTCAACTAGAAATAACTAGGAGCTGCCCAGACCACTAAAGCCAGACCACTGAAGGTACGCGATCGATCAAAATTTAAATTCTGGGGCGCGAGGCTTCACTAGCCTGATCGCAGTGGTCGATATCGAGTGTTTGACCGGTAATTTTTCAAGGTTTTACTCGCGTCGAGCGATTTCAGTGCCTGCCGTGTTAGCCGCAAGCAGCACCACACAGCTCATCAACAACTGAAGGTATCCATACGTGTCTACGAATCTTAGCGTCACATTCGCCGGTACCAGGAATTTGGCAGTCGTCGATCTGCCAGTACCCAAGCGCGAGTTTCGCGGCAAGACGCTGGAGCACGCCGTCATTGTAAAAGTCATTGCCACAAATATCTGCGGCAGCGATCAACACATCTACCATGGTAGGTTTAAGGTGCCCCGCGGGATGGTGCTGGGCCACGAGATCACTGGCGAGATCGTCGAAGTTGGCCGCGACGTTGAATTGCTGGCGGTCGGTGACCTAGTGTCCGTCCCATTCAACGTCTGCTGCGGCCGCTGCCGCAATTGCACCACGCAGCATCCGGAGATTTGCCAGCGGGTCAACGACAAGGGCCCGCTGGGTGCTTACGGATTCAATCTCGGCGGATGGCCGGGAGGGCAGGCGCAATATTGTTTGGTGCCTTATGCCGACTTCGCGTTGCTCAAGTTTCCTGATCGCGAGCAAGCCATGCAGCGCATGTTGGACCTTGCGCTGTTGTCCGATGTGCTCCCCACGGGATACCACGGTTGCGTAAGTGCCAAGGTCAAACCGGGCTCCACGGTCTACGTGGCCGGAGCTGGACCGGTCGGGCGATGTGCGGCCGCTGCCGCTCGCTTGCTCGGGGCTGCTTGTGTCATCATCGGCGACCAAAACGGCGAGCGACTGCAGGTCATGAAAGCGGCGGGCTACGAAGTCGCCGATCTTGCCAGCGGCACTCCACTGGTCGATCAAATCGACGCGATCCTGGGTGTGCCTGAAGTCGACTGCGGCGTGGACGCCGTGGGCTACGAAGCTCATGGACTGGGCGAGCATAGCGACCAAGAGCGTCCCGAGGCCGCACTCAATTCAATGATCGAGGTGGTTCGCGCAGGTGGCAGCATCGGCGTACTCGGCATCTATGTGGGCCGAGACCCGGGTAGTCCGCAGCCGCGCGCTCAGAGCGGGATGCTGGACTTTACCTTTGGTGCGGCGTGGAACAAGTCGTTGACCTTGACCACTGGCCTGGCTCCCGTGCGCAATTACAGCCGCGAATTGATGCAAGCCATCCTGTGGAATCGCATCGACCTCTCTGCGGTGATGAACATCGAAGTCATCGCGATTGATCAGGCCCCCGAGGCGTACGCTCAGTTCAGCGCCGGTTCGTCGAAAAAGTTTGTCATCGACCCGAATGGACTGCTTACCTGAGTTTTCCTGTAGGTGCGAAGTTGGCCCGGGTGGAACTCTGAAAGGTGCATAGCTTGCACCGCCGGCGGGCTCCGTGCTAGACTAATTCGGCAGCGGTTTCTGAGCCGCCCGGCAGCCATGTTGGCTGACTAGTCAGGCGGCTTTTGCGATGGGAAGTCTTAAATGACGGAGTTTTAGCCGAGATGAAAAATTATATTCCGGCGTTTTTGATTGGACTGTTGATCGCTGTCGTATGGGGGTACTTTTCTGACCTGCCGAACGATCAAGTTGCATGGTTCATCGGTCGATTAATTCTCGTTCCGATCGCGACAGTTGCCGTATGGCACATAGTTGCACCGACGACGGCGGTTGATGGATAAACTCCAATGAGGAAGCGGCCGCTACTTGGCTTATCGATCCGCTTCGACGCGGCGGCGACGCGAGCAGTCTACCAGGCTATTCGAACTGCCCCGCCCGTGCGCTGTGAATGCATTCCATGCAAAAACTGGTTCGCTTGCTCGCCGGGCTTGTTGCCAGTTGGATTCCGCAACTTGGCTGTAGAGCTAGGCATAGATTTAGATTTTCCTGCAGAGGTGTACCATCTGGCACGAGAATCGGTTGGCACTCATCTGTACGGCGGCTGGTTTCACTTGGTTGGTGAGATCGTAGGCGGGACTAGCACCGGCGCCGGCGAATTAGTCTTTGATTCCTTTACTGTTGCGTTTCACGATAGGCTGGAGCTTGTAGACCAGCGCTTCGTCAGTGAATCATGCATTCAAATGGAATTTTCCGGATGCGTGCCCTGGAGTCTCACGGCACCCGAGCCAGATTGATTTATTCTAGCTGGGAGCGGGTATTAGACTGTGTTTAACGTCTGGACTAGCTCGGCAGGCTTAGATACTATGTTGACTGTTGCCAATCGGTGGTCCCTTGCCGGACGACTGGCGCGCTGCGGCAGCAGCAAATTGCGCGCTGCGGCACAGCAAAAAACTACGGCTGAGTGGTGGAATGGCAGACACACAGGACTTAAAATCCTGTGAGCGTAAAGCTCGTGCGGGTTCGACCCCCGCCTCAGCTA
>JBEBXX010000368.1:0-3881 GCA_040391435.1 Aureliella helgolandensis
TCGCGCTGCCTCCGCCGCGATGCAGCGGGCTACCGAGCACAGTTGCTCGACAGCCTGCAGGCGATTGTCGAGCGCTTCGAAGTACGCGGCACTTTGCAGCTTGGCACGCGGCTTAACCGAGGTCGGATAGTCCGTCTCCCACGATTCTTCGACTTTAGAAAACAACCGACTGAACTCTTGGAAGCTGGGGTCATCCTTGAGCGATTCGTGATCGCCCAGCGACGGGATCGGCGGCAGCGACTCGGGGATGGGGATGCGGTCGAGCGGATTGGTGCTGCCGGAGGCTGGACTAGAGTCCAGCCCTTCAGCCGCAGCGTCTACTGCCTCACTAGTGTGGCCCGACGCTCCGCTAGTGTGGCCCGACGCTCCGCGTCGGTAATTCGGCGCAGTCTCTACTGCCTCAGCCGAGTTCACTACCTCAGCAGAGTTTACTCCCTCAGCAGGACCGCCCTCAGAATTATTTTTGGAAGCAGCCGCTGAACTATCTGCCGGTGGGTCTGCATCGTGGCTGGCGGCGACGGCAGGTTGAGCTGGGGCCTGGGGCTCGTCGGCCTCGACATGCCGCCACAGACCGGTGGTCAGGACAGCGGCGGCGTTGAGCAGTAGCAGACTGCCACCGATCATAAATAAACGAGGTGCATTCATGGTGAAACTTCTCGATTTGGATCTGAAGCGACTAGTTTGGCGATGGCTGGCCCCAACTGCTCGCCACGAACGTGCAAAGCGGCCACGCGGCCATCGCGGTCCAAGAGGAGCATGAAGGGAATAGCGGTAACGCCCAATTTCTGAGCGAGTGCGGATTTAAATCCCAGCTCTTGCACATCGCGGTTGTGGAACGATCGCCAAGGAAATTTCTGTTGCTCCACAAAGCTGCGTCCAGAGGCCAAGTTTTCGTCCATATTCACACCCAACACATCGAAACCTTGCCCCGCAAAATCCGCGTAGCTCTGGCGAATCGCCGGTAGCTCGCGCATGCATTTGACGCACCACGAAGCCCAAAAGTCGACCAACACCACTTTGCCAGCGTAGCTGGCAATTTCCAGCGGCTTGCCATCGAAGCCGACCAGCTCAGACAGATCCAGCGTCTGACCCAGCAGTGCCGTGCGGGCTGTGTGCGCGGCCAGCGCGCTCTCAATAAGCGTGGTGTCCTGGTTGGGAAAATCTGCCAATTTCTGCCGCGTAAAACTAGCGACGTCTTGGCTGAGCGGAACATGTCCACTGTACTCAATGTTGGTTATGGTGCTCGCGATCTGCTCGAGCGTCTGCAGGCTGGGGAATTGCTCGTACAAACCACGCAGGGAAGAGAGCGCGGCGGGCGCATCGAATTGTTCGGAACCCAGAGACCGGAAAGCTTGCAAGAAATTCTGATAGGCTTGGCTGCTCTGGGTTTCGATCAGCCACGCTTCGCCGCGCAGCTTGCGGTCGGGGGACGTGCGGTAGGCTTCGACCAGCGTCTGTTGCACTTGGTCCGCTTGTTCGGTGAAGCCCATCTGCCGCAATACTTGCTGAGCTTGCTGCAGCACCATGAATTCAGGAAAGCCGCGATCTTCAGGACGCGTGAAGAGTCGGCCGATGTGGGTCAGCAGTTGATCGGGAGTGGAACGCACACCATTTTGCAAAGACTGCAGTTCGAAACCAATGATCACGACCGCCGCTTGATGAGCCAGATCGGGGTCGTCAGAAGCCGACAAGGCATTGGCGAATCGCTCGAGCTCCTGGGCCGACTCCACGTCACGCAGCCCGCTCATATGCGAGAGCGCTACAAGCTGCGCCAGCACGCCCGCTTTGCGCTGGCTCTCACTTGCCTCTGGCGATTGGGCTAATTGCAAACCGGCAGCTTGTTTCATGCGGCCCAACCTCAACCCGCTGCGTATGAACGTTTGTTCATCCAGCGAACTGGACGAGCCAGCTAGGACCAAGTCTTGCAGAGCAACATCGATTTGCCGCAGATGATCGATCAGCTCAGTCGGCACCGTAGAGTGGATCGGCTGCAGAGTCATAAAAGGCTGTTGCAACAGCTCGCGCGACAACGACTGCGCCTGCACTTGGCCTTCGCCCTCACTGCTCAGCGGTGGGGCAACGATAGGCACATCCAGGCTGCCCAAGGGTCCGGCCGGTGCCGCGCTGAGCTGACTTTGCACGGACTGACTTTGCACGGACTGAATTGGCGGAGGATTGGCAGCGGTCGAACTTAAATTGCCCGAAGCTATGCCGCTCGGAATTAGTGGCGGTGCATGTGCGTCGACCGCGCCCGGGTGGGTTAAATTCGAATTGGCCCCGACCACTGGTTCAACCGAAGCGGCTTCAACCGGCTCCGGCTGCGAAGAATCACAGCCCTGTAGAAACAGCGCTGCGCCCAGCCCAGCCGTTCGACTGACAACTTTAAAAACGTTCATTTTGCAGGCTCAATTAAGGACTGTGTTTGCGGTGCAGGCTTCTCGTCCGCAGCGGCGTCCGATTCGGCCGCCTGTGGCTCGACTAATGTTGGCGTTTCAAACAGCATCTCCAACAGTCGATCCAGCTCCGCACCACGAGCCTCAAGCGATACGACAGTCCCCTCCTTGTTGAGCAGTAGCACCGTCGGTAAATGGGACACGCCGAACTGCATCTGCAGCCGCTGCAGTGGATCCGCAGCATTGTCATGGATGACCGGCCACGGAAACTTTGCCTGCTCTAAATACTCGTTCAGGGCCTGTGCGTCGGTATCCAAGCTAACGGCGACGACCGCCAAACCCTTGTCTTGATATTTGGCGAACTGCTGCTTTAGGTGTGGCGCATCGACCAGGCACGGCTGACACCAAGACGCGAAGAAATCCACGATTACAAACTTGCCTGCGTAGTCGTCGATTTTTATTTTGCGACCATCCAGCGCGGTGGCTTGGAGTTCGAGCTTACTACCCAATAAATCGAGACGCCGAATGGAGGCTTTCAAGTTCAAACACAGACTTTGCATCTCCTCGCGAGCGTCGCTCTCCAACAAGTCGCACAACAGTTGATAGGTCTCGCGCGCGGGCTGTTTGTCGGGCTGCAGCTCCAACATGGCCGCCGCCAGTACGCCAGTTTGCGTATCCTGCATGGAGAGTTCTTTGCGACTTTTGAGAAATTCGTGAACTTGTTCCAGCGTCTTCTGCTGCGAGTCCTCGCCGACAAAAGCCATGAGTGCCACCGAAGAACTTATGGAGTCCAACTCGGCCTGCTGAATGCGCTGCGCATCGCGGGCTTTATCTAACATCGAGATGAGCTTTTTAGAGGCGTCGCGAATCGCGGTTTGCATGGCCTGATACTGCTCTGGATTGCGCGGCCGCAGTTGTTTGGCTCGCTCGACCAACGCCGCGAGCTGCCCTGCGGTGGCGCCGGCCGGCAGCGTTAAATCCGGAAAGGGTTCCGCTTGACTGGCCGCGGCTGTGTCGCTGGCTGTGTCGCTGGCTGTCTCGCTGGCTGTCTCGCTGGCTGTCTCGCTGGCTTGACTGGCTGCGGCAGCGTCGCTGGCTGTGGCGCGAGTTGAAGCTGGCGTGGCCTGCGCAGCGGCTGCCGTATCAGCAGCATCCGGCGATCGGCTAGCTTGCGCGGCGGCCGCCTCGCTTTGTGCAGGCTGGCTTTGTGCAGGCTGGCTTTGTGCAGGCTGGCTTTGTGCTCGCGCGGGAAGTGCGGTAGCGGGCAGCAGCACACAGAGCACACCAAGCACACCGAGTTGAAGCGGCCACAGCGCCCACAAGAGCTTGCGGCTGTCGGCCAGCGATGACTGTCTCAAGAGGTGTCCACCGCGATGGCGTGGTCGCCTATCAAACATATCGATCTCCCACGAGAGTGAAGCTGTAGATTGGCCAGTATCGCGCATTGGAACAACTGCTTAAGCGGACCGTAAAATTTGAAGCAAAAGC
>JBEBXX010000369.1:0-3878 GCA_040391435.1 Aureliella helgolandensis
CCGGTGAACAAGTCCGAGTACCCATTCACACCATTGCTTTTTACTCGCTCGATGGCCAAGCCATGCTCCAGCAGCTCGCCGCAGACAATGCAGGTCGCTTCACCTACGTCCCCGACCCGCGCAGATGACCTCAAAGGGAACTTTGCGGACTATTTATCGTCAAAACTCTCCGAGACGTTCCGTCTAAACTCGTATACTGGGGAGTGGCCACACGTGGCTGCCCCACCTAGCTGGTCAGTGCGTGGGGAAGGTTTAAGACATTGTTTTGAGACGTTTACGGAGGGTAGTTATCGCGATGTCAGCCGCGCACGAACACCGCACTCGCTTCGACCGCCAAGCGGGGAATGTCGTCGCGTTTATGGTCAGCTTGGTGGCGCACGTGAGTCTGTTTCTGCTACTCGCCTGCTGGGTCTATTCGGCAGGCACGGCTAGCCACGGCTTGCTAATTCAAGCCGATATCGGACAGTCGCAGAGCGCGGCACTAGATATGGTGCAAACATTCGACATCGAACCACAAGTCGAATCATCTGCCGCACCGCCTGCCAGCCCAGAGCTGGCCCTGAACGTAGCACTCGACAGCGCCCTAAATCCCGAAGCCCTGCAGCCCGCCAGCGATCTGCCGACGAACCGCTTAATGGCCGATCTCGCCTCGGCCACGCTCTCATCCAACAGCAGCAGCGCATCCACTGATGAGAGCTACACCACGGATGCCAGCCAGATGCTGGAGGAACGCGGCTATGGACGCGGCGCAAGCTTCTTCGGCAGCCGCGCCTATGGTGATCGTTTTGTATATGTCCTAGATAGCTCCAGCAGCATGACTGGTTCGCGCTGGACCGCCGCCTGCGCTCAACTCATAAAAAGCATCGAACAGCTTGAACCGAACCAAGAGTTCTTTGTCATCTGCTTCGACTACCACACCACGTTTCTATTCGATCTTGCGCCGCACAATATTAAGTATGCGACCAAGACCGAAAAATCGCCGCGGGCAGTTCGCAAATGGCTGGCTAGTCGCACTCTCGGAAACGCCACCATGCCCGCCGAAGCGTTGCAGGTGGCGCTAAGTCTCAATCCAGATGCGATCTTCCTGCTGTCCGATGGAGAACTGCAAGATGAGTCGGTACTGATGCTGCGCATGCTCAACGCTGCCGCGGCGACCAGCCAACAAATCCCAATCCATACTATCTCGCTATATAGTCGCGAAGGTTGGTGGGCTCTGCAGCAGATCGCCGCTGATAACGGCGGTACTTTTACACCTGTTCAAGGCAGGTAGCCTCAGTTGTCAACCTGTTTAATTCCTACCGCCTTGCCATCGAGCTGCCACTCTGGCGAAATGTTTACGTTGAGATGAGTTAAGACAGTGGGCACCAGGTCAACTTGCCAAGTTGGCTCATCGGATGTGCCGCGTTGTGCGGACGGGCCGCTGACGATGAGAAATATGGTGCGGATTTCCGGCACGTCCACGCCGTTGCTGTGAGTCGTTCCCTTGCCACCGTGATCGGTGCAGACGACGATGAGCCAATCCTCCTGCTCGTAGTTCGGACGCGACTTTACTGCAGAAATCAAATCACCGACATTGCCGTCCACTGTTTCGATAGCCGAGATGTACTCTGGCACAGTGGGATGGAAACCGTGTTTATGTCCGGTACCGTCGACACTGCCTTGATAGCAAAACACCACATCTGGATTGGCAGCTTTTAAATACTCAGCACATGCTTCAGCGGCCGCGCGATCGTTGCCTGCGTAGTCTTTGATGTCGCTGAAATTGCGAGATACATCTGCTGCAGAAACGATCTTGCCTTCGATAGGTGGCCACGTCGAGAACGAGGCTGTGACCGCGTTCGGACGAGCCTCTTTTAGATGTGCGAAAACGTGTGGGTAACGCGTGTAGTTGGGTTGTGTAAACTGGTTATCCAGCACGTTGTGTTTATCGGGCCAGACGCCCGTCAGCAGGTTTGACCACCCCGGACCGCTGATGGTGTCGGCCTTGTCGGTCGCATCGGGTTTGCGAATATCAGTCCCAGAAAATAGGATTCCAGACTGTATCAGCGAATCTAGATTGGGCGTGTGCGCCTGCTTCAGGGCGTCTGGCCGGCAACCGTCGATGCCGCTGACGAGCACGCGGGGCGTGAGCTGCTGAGCGGGAGTCTTTTGAGCAGCTTTCTGTTGGGCGGTGGCGTGCTGCGCGACAGCGACGGGAAGCGCCAAAACAGCGACGAGCGTCCAGCAGGCGGAAATTCTGCAGTGCATGGTAGGGTCTCTCTGGGTAGGGTCTGTCTAGACATGAGGGGCATTGGCCTGAGTGGCCAATACCCCAGTTTACCACAAAGTTTTGGAGGCAGTGCATCCGCCCAAGGCGCACCTCGTGCGGCCTGCAGAGCCAAGCGCGCGCGGCTGCAGAGCCAAGCGCGCGATCGAGTGCCTATTCGGCCGGAGCGATCTCGACCAACTGCTGCTCCAACTCTCCAGCCTGAGCCATCTTGCGGATGTCTTCGGTGATTTTCATAGAACAGTATTTGGGTCCACACATGCTGCAGAAATGCGCACTCTTGAAAGTATCCTGCGGCAGCGTCTCGTCGTGATAGCGCTGCGCCGTTTCCGGATCCAGCGACAAACGGAACTGCTCTTTCCAGTCGAATTCGAAGCGTGCTTTCGAAAGCGCATCGTCGCGATCCTGCGCACCGGGGCGCCCCCGGGCTACGTCGGCCGCATGCGCGGCAATCTTGTAAGCAATGACTCCCTGTTTGACATCCTCTTCGTTGGGCAATCCCAGGTGTTCTTTGGGTGTCACATAGCACAGCATGGCCGCGCCGTGCCAACCGGCCAGCGATGCACCAATGGCACTGGTGATGTGGTCGTAGCCGGGAGCGATGTCAGTCACCAACGGGCCCAGCACATAGAACGGCGCCCCGTTGCAGATTTCGATCTGACGCTCGATGTTCATCTGGATCTGATGCATCGGAACGTGTCCTGGGCCTTCGACCATGACCTGCGTTCCATTGGCTTGACCACGGGCGGTCAATTCCCCCAGCACGTCCAGCTCAGCGAACTGAGCTTCATCCGATGCATCGGCGATCGAACCTGGTCGCAAGCCATCGCCCAGCGACCAAGTCACGTCGTATTGGCGCATGATATCGCACAGGTCGTTAAACGATTCGTACAGCGGATTCTGTTTGCGATGCACCATCATCCACTTGGCGATCAATGATCCGCCGCGGCTGACGATTCCCGTGACGCGTTTGGTCGTCAGATGTAGATGCTCCAGCATAACTCCGCAGTGGATCGTCATGTAGTCGACCCCTTGCTTGGCTTGGTGTTCGACCATATCTAAAAAATGCTGGGGACGCATGTCTTCGATATTGCCTCCCAATTCCTCGAGCATTTGGTAGATCGGGACCGTCCCGATGGGGACCGGCGATGCCTCGATGATGCGCCGGCGAATGTTGTCGATGTCCTTGCCGGTCGAGAGGTCCATCACCGTGTCTGCGCCATGGTGCACGGCCATGTGCAGCTTGTCGACCTCTTCCCCAACGTTGCTGGTCACGGCGCTGTTGCCAATATTTGCGTTGATCTTGCATTTGGCAGCGATGCCAATCGCCATGGGTTCCAAGCGTCCCTGCAGGTGCACTTTGTTTGCCGGGATGACCATTCTGCCCGCGGCCACCTCCGCCAGGATCGTTTCGACGGGGAGTCGCTCGCGATCTGCAACAAACTTCATTTCAGCAGTCACTTCGCCCGCTCGGGCAGCCAAAAGTTGCGTAGTCATCGTGCTTGGAACTCCTAAATTCACCAGTAAATAGAAAGCAACCGACTAACCGCTGAAAAAGTGGCCCGCCGTGCTGGTCCTGCTCAGCCCGAGAATATCGGCTAGTTTACCCGGT
>JBEBXX010000370.1:0-3877 GCA_040391435.1 Aureliella helgolandensis
TCCACAGCAGCGGTGAGCGAGATGAGCGAGGAGCGCCGCAAGCGCTATTTCACTCGCGCCAACGACGGCTACCACGTAAATCGATGCATTCGCAACTATGTAGTCTTCGCCTCGCATAACATCATCAATGACGCGCCTTTCACTCAGATGGACTTGGTAACATGTCGCAACATGCTGATCTACTTGCAGCCGGGAGCCCAGCGCAAGGCCCTGGGGATGTTTCATTTCGCTCTTAAGCCCAACGGAGTTTTATTTTTAGGGCCGAGCGAATCGACAGGGGAGCTCGCCGAGGAGTTCAAAACGCTTGACAGCAAGTGGCGATTGTTTTCTAAGCGTCGCGATGTGCGGTTGCCGCTGGGTTTGCAGGTAGCAACGGGTCGGCGTCCGGAGCGACTACCGCATGTCAGTCTGCCGACCGCGATGCCGCGGAGCAATCGCGTCGACCAAGACTTGATTGCCACCTACGATCAGCTACTGGCCAAGCTGATGCCCTGTAGCATTCTCGTGAGCGAGCTGGGCGAAATCCTACACGTCTTTGGTGGCGCCGAGCGTTTCTTGAAAAATCGTGGCGGCCGCCCCTCAAATCATGTGCTCGAGGTAGTCGACGAATCGCTAAGAACTTCCATTTCGGTAGCTTGGCATCACGCTATGAAAAAAGGCGACTCCGTCCGCACCGCCTCGGCAACTTACGATAGCACCGATGGCGAAGTGGACGTGCGCATCACGGTTACTCCCTTGGCCGATGATCAGTCGGGCCCCAATAATTTTTTGATCGCGATTGAGGCTACCGGAAGTCTGGTCAGACCGCTCGATCCGGTCGCTGCCAGCGCTCAAGAGATGCATCTAAGTCGCGTCGAGGGATTGGAAAACGACCTGAAATTTTCTCAGGAAAATTTGCAGTCGGCATTGGAAGAGATGGAGACTGCTAACGAGGAGCTGCAGGCCAGCAATCAGGAGTTGATTGCATCCAATGAAGAGCTGCAGAGCACCAACGAAGAGTTGCATAGCGTCAACGAAGAGCTGTATACAGTCAACGCAGAGCATCAGCGACGAGTGGAAGAATTGGCGATTGCCAATGACGATATGGACAATCTGCTAGCGACCACTCGTGTAGGTGTTATCTTCCTGGATAAAGATCTGTACATCCGTCGCTTCACTCCCGAAATCGCACGCGTGTTCCATCTGACCAATCATGACACGGGGCGTTCGATGGAGCACTTCGCCCATGCGCTCAATCATCCAGGGCTGACTAACGAACTGCGGAGAGTGATCGAAACACATGAGGAACTGGAGATGCGAGTAACGGATCGCTCGGGCACCCATTTCCTGCTGCGCATTCTGCCCTATCGCAGTGGAGATACCACCGAGGGTTTGGTGTTGACGCTCATCGACATCACTTCGCTGACTACCGCTGAGGCGGAGATTCATCTGCAAAAGTTAGCGATTGAATCAGCCATCAATGGCATCATCATCACTGATCCGCATCTGGAAGATGACCCGATCGTCTATACCAACCAAGGCTTCTTAGACTTGACGGGGTTCGAACGCGACGAAGTGCTGGGTCGCAATTGCCGCTTTCTGCAGTGTGAGGACACCGATCCCGAGGCGGTTGATAGGCTGCGTGGGGCGCTTGCCAACGGCCAAGCGGTGCGTGTCGCACTGCTGAACCGCCGCAAGGATGGCACTCGTTTCTGGAACGATTTGAGCATCACGCCGGTGCGGAACCTGGAAGGTAAAATTGTCAATTTTGTCGGAGTTCAGCACGATATCACCGTACAGGTCGAAGCCCAGAAACGCCTCGAGGAAGCCAATCGAGTTGCCAAGCAGGCTAGCGATGCCAAAAGCTCGTTTTTGGCGACAATGTCCCATGAGCTGCGCACTCCGCTGACAGCCGTGCTGGGTTTCGCCGATATGCTCCGCAGTGAGTCCGATGATCCCCAGTATCTGGAACGCATCGAGACGATTCGCCGCAACGGGGCGTATCTTTTGGCGCTGCTCAACGACATCCTGGATCTCTCCAAGATCGAAGCTGGCAAACTGCACTTTGAGCGGCAGAAGATCGATGTCCGCTCGGTTCTCAAAGAAGTCGAAACTTTGATGCAGGTCCGCGCCGATGAGGCACATGTTCCGTTGAGGTTCGACTTAGCTCGTCCGCTGCCCGCCGAGGTAACTGCGGACGAAGTACGCGTGCGGCAAATCCTGGTCAACTTAATCAGCAATGCCATTAAATTCACGGTAGATGGCGAAGTTGTCGTAACCGCTGCCGTGAATGTCGCTAGCCAGGACGTCGAAGACAATGCTGAGCCAAGTGCGGCCGCGCACTTAGAGATTTCCGTGGTCGATACGGGTATTGGGATTTCGAAGGCTCAGCTCGCCAAGCTCTTCACACCTTTTAATCAGGCGGCCAAGCAGACTACGCGGCATGCCGGCGGGACGGGGCTGGGACTGAGCATCAGCAAGCGGTTGGCCGAGGGGATGGGCGGCACCATTGAAGTTGACAGCCATCTAGGCCAAGGCAGCCGCTTCACGCTGTGCCTGCCCGTGACGCGGGAGCAGTCCCAGAATATGCTAACCGAAGCCGATAGCACTCAGAAAGCTCCGGTTAGCGAACCTTTGAGCTTCCCCACCATCGATGCCAGGATATTATTGGCCGATGATCGTCGCGATGTTTGGCAAGTGGGTAAGCACTTTCTGGAGAAGTGCCAAGCGCGAGTCACGATCGCCGAAGATGGGGCGCAAGCCATTGCACTAACCGAGCAGGCAGCTCGAGAAAACGATCCCTTCGCCGTGATTTTGATGGATATGCAGATGCCGGTTATGGATGGCCGCCAGGCTGTGGCAAAACTGCGGAGCCTGGGATACCAAACTCCCATTGTGGCACTGACCGCAGACGCAATGGATGGCGAACGAGAGGCGTGTATTGCGATGGGCTGCAATGAATATTTTCCGAAACCCATCGATGGCCTGCTGTTGACCAACTTAATCGCTGGCTTGCTGGAGCGCGACGAGGACTCCGTCACTTAACAGCTTGGCCCGCAGGCCTCCTCGGAAATTTTCCTTCATGAAGGTTCGCGCGCCTTCGGCCACGACCCGATCCATCCAGCGGCAGGGAAGGCACTCTTCGGTACCTTCGAACTCAATGTCCTGAATATGAAACCGCTGGCCAACGAGGGGGGCTAAATCGATGTCACTGACGATCAAATTGCGTCGAAACACGGTGCTAGGCAAGTCGGGAAGGCCGAAGTGTTGGCGTATTTCATCCACGGCCAGGCTGGACATCAGCGTGACCTGTCCCTTATGCTCGCAACGTTTTTCAGCATAGCGATCCCCGCGTAGGCCGCGGCCGGCCAAGCACTCGACGCGCTCCACGCGCTCGGCTCCATGCTGTAAAGCAGGTTGCCCACGCTTTACCCAATAAGCGTGACCAGGCGATATGATAATCTCCATGATCTGTGGTCGTCTCGCACAGCAGTCAAGTGGCGCGTTATTTGCCATAGCTAGCTTGTTCTCCAAAACCAGGCATTTCACCGTTACGCAAATACTATTCCCTCAAATGATCGCGTATGAAAAACTTTGGCCGCATGGCTATTATCGGTTCCGGACCGTCAGCCGTCTATCTACTGAAAAGCATCCTGCAAAACAGTCAGGTGCTGCGGCCCACGCTCAAGGAGATCACCGTCTTTGAAAAAAATGCGGAGCTCGGCGTAGGTATGCCTTACAGCCGCCAGACCACCGATAAATACAACATGTGCAATATCTCGTCGGCGGAGATACCCAGCTTGCAACAAACGCTAGTCGAGTGGCTCAGGTCGCTCAGCGCGGAACATTTAGCGAGTTACGGACTGCAAGCGTCCGATATCGATGCCGACGAAACCTA
>JBEBXX010000371.1:0-3876 GCA_040391435.1 Aureliella helgolandensis
ACGTTGCTGGTCATTACGATCACGGTGTTGGTGAAGTCGACGGTGCGACCTTGGCCATCTGTTAAACGCCCGTCATCGAGGACTTGCAGCAAGATGTTGTATACATCCGGATGCGCTTTCTCCATCTCGTCTAGCAGGATCACGCTGTAGGGGCGGCGGCGCACAGCTTCGGTCAACTTGCCCCCCTCCTCATAGCCCACGTAGCCCGGAGGTGCACCGATCATGCGACTGACCGAGTGCCGTTCCATAAATTCGCTCATGTCGATGCGCACCATGGCGTGGTCGTCATCGAATAAAATTTGGGCGAGAGCTTTGCACAGCTCCGTTTTGCCGACGCCGGTGGGACCTAGGAACAGGAACGAACCGATGGGGCGATTGGGATCCTGCAGACCGCTGCGGCTGCGCCGGACGGCATTGGAAACGGCCTCGACGGCCGCGTCCTGCCCCACCACGCGCTGATGTAGTCGCTCTTCCATAACCAGTAGCTTCGCCTTCTCTGTCTCCATCATGCGCGTTACGGGGATGCCAGTCCACATGCTGACGACGCTGGCGATCTCATCGGCGGTGACTTCGGTGCGGAGCAGTTTCGGCTTATCCGTGGCAGCGGCTGGGGCACTCTCCGAACTCTGCTCCTCATGTTCGATTTGATTGGCTAGAGTCTGTCGCTGTTTGTCCAGTTCGAACAGGCGCTGATAATCGGCCTCGGGGACTTGACTGCCGGCCGACTGTTTTTCGCGAATCGTGGTCTCCAACTGTTGGAATTCCTGCACGGTCTGGTCGAGCTGTTTGCGCATCGATTGCACGTCGCTCATTCCCAGCTTCTCAGCCTCCCACTGCTCGCGCAGGCTGGCGAGCTGTTGTTGGAGTTGCTGCATTTCATTCTCGATAGCCTCCAATTGAGGCTCCGACGACTCGTCACCTTCGTCGACGAGCTGGCGTTGAGCCAATTGCAATTGCCGCAGGCGGCGTTGGACGACATCGATTTCGCCCGGTACGCTCTCGCGTTCCATGGCTAGGCGGCTGGCCGCTTCGTCGACCAAGTCGATCGCTTTGTCGGGCAGGAAGCGATCGGTGATATAGCGATTGGAAAGATTCGCAGCGGCAACCAACGCCGAGTCGCGAATTTTGATTCCATGGTGGGCCTCGTAGCGCGACTTCAGTCCACGCAGGATCGAGATGGTGCTTTCAACCGTCGGTTCTCCGACGAACACAGGTTGGAAGCGACGCTCCAGCGCGGCATCCTTTTCGACGTGTTTGCGGTATTCGTCCAGAGTAGTGGCGCCGATGCACCGCAACGTGCCCCGCGCCAGTTCGGGTTTCAGCAAGTTGGCCGCGTCGCTGCCCCCTTCGGAAGCGCCTGCGCCGATGACCGTGTGCAGTTCGTCGATGAAGAGAATCACGTTGCCGTCCGCATCCTTGACCTCGCGCAACACCGCTTTGAGACGCTCTTCGAATTCGCCGCGGAATTTCGTACCGGCCAGCAGCGACCCCAGGTCAAGCGTGATAACGCGTTTGTTTTTCAAGCTCTGCGGCACGTCCCCCTGCACGATGCGCAGGGCCAGGCCTTCCACGATGGCGGTCTTGCCAACGCCGGGTTCGCCGATCAGCACCGGGTTATTCTTGGTTCTCCTGGAGAGCACTTGGATCACGCGGCGGATCTCATCATCGCGGCCGATGACTGGATCGATTTTGTTTTGATGGGCCAAGTCGATCAGATCGATGCCATACTTGGCCAGTGCGTTAAATTTGCCTTCGGGGCTCTGGTCCGTGACGCGCGCACTGCCGCGCAGGGCCTGCAGCGCCTTGAGCACATCCTGCTCATCTACCCCATTAAGTTTCAGAACATCCTGCGCTTTGCCAGCGGAGTTGGCTAGACCGATCAGCAAATGCTCGGTACTGACGTACTCATCTCTCATATTCTCGGCCGCTTTGGCCGCTGCCTCTAACGCCGCCCGCAGGACGGGATTAACTTGTGGCTCTCGTCCTCCGCTAACTTTCGGCAGTCGCTCGAGCTCTTGTCCCGTCATGCGCTGCACCTGCTCGACCGGCACGCCCATCTTCTTGAGCAGCGGCACGACGATCCCTTCGGCGTCCCCCAGGAGCGCTTCCAATACGTGCAGCGTATCCAGATCGGGGTTGCCCAGCTCGCGCGCCCGGCTCTGTGCTCCGGCAACGGCTTCCTGAGCTTTGACGGTAAGTTTTTCGAATCGGAATGTCATCGTGCCTCTCCCTATGCGTGTATTCACCGTGCGTGTATCTTCCATCACCACGCAAGATACCGGGGGCAAGGACTGCCGCAGTGCGAAGTGATTGGCGTTTTAAAACAACAGGCCCGGTCGAATGCTACAGGCCGCAAGTGCCTGCCTCATCCCTCCGAGCCTGGTTAGTTTCAGCTATCGAGCCTATGGCTGGAGCAGTTTTCTAGCGTTAGTCCTTCTTGACTTCAAATTCAGCATCGATGGCATCTTCGTCCTCACCGCTCTCGGCTGCGCCCGCTGCTCCCGCCGCGCCGGCCGAAGCACCTGCACCGCTTCCGGCTTTTTCATACAGCACTTTACTGAATGCCTGCGCTGCTTGTTCCAGCTCGTTGGTGGCCGACTTGATCGACTCCGTATCTCCCGACTCAGCCGCCTTGCGGACTTTGCCGATGGCCGTGTTGAGTGGCTCGCGGTCGGAGTCGCTGAGTTTATCTTCGTGCTCCTTCATCTGCTTTTCCAGTTCGTATGTCAGATGCTGAGCCTTGTTGCGGGCTTCGGCAAGTTCGAACTGACGGCGGTCCTCCTCGGCGTGAACCTCGGCATCCTTTTGCATGCTTTCGATTTCGGCCTTGGACAACCCCGAGGACTGCTGAATTTTGACCGATGCCTCTTTGCCCGAGCCGACCTCGCGAGCGCTAACGTTGAGGATACCATTTTGGTCGATGTCAAATTTGACTTCGATCTGTGGTACGCCGCGCGGTGCCGCCGGGATGCCCTCCAAGTTGAATTCGCCCAGCAGTCGGTTGTGAGCGGCCATCTTTCGCTCGCCTTGGAAGACGCGCACCGTCACCGCCGTCTGGTTATCTGCGGCCGTGGAGAACGTGTTCTTGCGCTCGGCAGGAATGGTCGTATTGCGCTCGATCAAGGCCGTCAGCACGCCCCCTTCAGTTTCGATGCCCAGGGTCAGCGGCGTGACGTCCAGCAGCAGCACGTCCTTGCGATCACCGGCCAGTACGCTGCCTTGGATGGCGGCACCTACGGCGACCACTTCATCGGGGTTGACCCCCTGGTGCGGATCCTTGCCGAAGATCTTCTTGACGATTTCGCGGACCTTGGGAACGCGCGTTGAACCACCGACCAGAACGACTTCGTCGATATCCGATGGCTTGAGCTTAGCGTCTTCCAGGGCTTGTAGGAGTGGCTTGCGGCAGCGTTCGATCAACGAATCGATGAGTTCTTCAAACTTGGCCCGCGTGATCTTCATCTGCAAGTGCTTGGGACCGCTGGCATCGGCCGTGATAAACGGCAAATTCAGATCGGTCTCGGGAACCGAGCTGAGCTCCTTCTTAGCCTTCTCGCAGGCTTCCTGCAAACGCTGCAGGGACATCGGGTCGTTTCGCAAATCGTTGCCGTGGTCTTTCTTGAACTGGTCCGCTACGTAATTGACCAACGCCTCATCAAAATCGTCGCCCCCCAACTGCGTATCGCCACTCGTGGCAATGACTTCGAAAACTTTGCTCTGCTGGTCGCCGTCGCCCGTGGATGCGACCTCCATGATCGAAACGTCGAACGGACCACCTCCCAGGTCAAACACCGCAATCTTGTGATCGCGCTCTTTGTCCAGTCCATAAGCCAGGGCCGCAGCGGTGGGTTCATTGATGATCCGCGCAACTTCTAG
>JBEBXX010000372.1:0-3853 GCA_040391435.1 Aureliella helgolandensis
CTGGGCTGGCAAGCAGGATGCATACCCCACTGGGCTGGCAAGCAGGATGCATACCCCACTGGGCTGGCAAGCAGGATGCATACCACTGGGCTGGCAAGCAGGATGCATACCCCACCCTAGTCACCGCCGAGCTGGTTGAGCTTCTCGAGCGTCTCGTCACGCTCGCGACGAGTGGCTTCGAGGTCGAATACCAAGTACTTCATATCCAGGCGCAGTTGGCCCAAAGCTTCTTGAACCAGCGTCAGAATTCGTCGGCGGCGCACGCTGCTCTCGGTCACGCGGCGGAGAGCTGGAAGCAATCCCACGCGATGCTCCAATGGTAAGGCTTCAATGCGTTCGATCAGTTCCAGCATGTCGGTCGGGATATCGTTGTGTTGGGTCTCTTCTTTGCGAACTGGTGCAGAACTCATAGTTTGGCCTCCGAAGAAAAATGCGTGTCGTCACTGGTTGGGTCGAGCTTGCTGATATATCCAAAGCAGTCGCGGTGCCAGAAGGCCAACCCCTACGCGATATTAGCAGTAAGTTGTTTAAATTCAAGGACTTAAGAAAACCGGAACAATCGCTGCCGTTTACCTGTGTTGCCTAAACGCATCATGAATTGACCTGGAGATATGGCTTAAGTTCTTCTATAAGTGGGACTTGCGCCGTTTGCAGCCCACTCCACCCGAATGTTGCATGGCGGCAACATTTTTTTCCAGCCGATGTCGATTGTCCACATTGGACAAACGATGATGTCCAAAGACCATAGATTTCGGAAGTCCCACATGCAACCGGACACCTGCAGAGCAGCCCCAGCGCCTGCTAACAGGAATAACCGCTACAGTCGGCCCGCGGCGACTTCGGACGCTGGTCGGTCGAGCCGCTGCGAGTCGACAGCAGCCACCCGGCTTTATAGCAGTTTGCGCCGCGGCGGGCTGCTGTGCCTGCTGCTGGTTTCCCAATGCGCGGGCATGGCTACAGCCCAGCGCATCGATTCGTTCGAGTCGGGTGAGCTGCGTTGGCAACTGGTCGACAGTGACTGCCAAGCTGAATTGGTTACGCATGAACTCAGCCAGATCATGCCTCACGGCGGCAGCTCGTCGGAGCTATTGGAACTTTCTTGCAAAGCGGGGACGATGGCATTGCTGGCCTATCCCATCGAGCCCTGCCGCATCCTCAATGAGTTTCAGCCCGCGCTGTGGGTCCGCAGCAGCAGCGGCCGCATTCAACTGGGAGTGCGCGTGCTGTTTCCTCAAGCCGAGCATCCGGTTACCGGCGGTCGCCTGAGCACGATCCTGTGGGGCGACATCTACTCGGAAACTGGCCAATGGCAGATGTTGCAAGTGACCGACCTGGAGAAAAAACTAGCTGAAGAGATCATCGGCCTGAGACAACAATTCGATTCCAGCCTGGCCCTGGATAATCCGATCATCGACAGTTTGGTCGTCAACGGCTATACGGGGCCGGGGCGCTGCCGTTTGCAGTTGGACGATTTAAATCTGCGTGGGTTGATCTCCCTGGCAGCCACCGGCCAGCCGCCGCCGCCGAACTGGCGGCAGCAGTGGCGTTGGCGTCCTGAGCCCTCGATGACTGCCGAACAAAGGTATTGGCAGCAGAGCAACCGTCCGGTGACTTGGTTGCACTACCATCAGGAATCGCTCCCCTGGCTTAAATCGCTGGGGTTTTCCGGTTTGATTTTGGAGCAGGTTCCCAGTCAGCGGCAGTTGGCCAGCATATCTAGTGCAGGGTTGGGGGCCATCGTACCTCCACCGCCACACAATTTGGCTTTTGATGCCGCGGCGGCACCAGCCATCGAAGGCTGGTTCATTGGTGCGGCTCTAGATGCGCGGCAGGCCGACACGGCGCGGGCTGCCGCCATGCGTGTCGCTCAAATGCCCAGCGAACTGCAGCGGCCGCTGGTTGCCGAAGCGCTCGAACAGTACTGGCTATTCAGCCGCATCGCAGATCAAGTCGTACTTCCGTTCCCCGCGTCGACCACCGCCGGCACGACGCGCGAGAAGATGACCTGGGCAGAGCAGAACTTGGAAACCACGAAAAAGCGTGGCCAGGGATGGGTTTCTATTTGGGTCGGCCCCAACCCGGCTCTGGTCGATCAAATTCGCTCAGCCCAGCGAGTGATCGAGCCCGATAGCGAATTTGACGGCGCACAAGCCAATCCGCTCGGTCTGCGCCATCAAGTGGCCTGTGCGGTCGTGTCGGGTGCACGCGGCTTTGCCTTTCGCACCTTTCAGCCGCTGGAGATCAGCGGGACGGGGCAGGGGGCCACGCTGGCTTCACTGCGGTGGATCCACGACGACCTCGCCATGTGGGGCCCGTGGATTATGGGGGGCCAAGCGACTACTCCGCCCACGCTCAGTCGCAGCGACTTCAGCACGGCCGCCTGGAGCGTCTCGCAGAGCCGCTTGGTGTTAGCTATCGCAAGTAGTCCGGCAGCCCAGCACTGCGTCCCCAGCACATATGCGCAACCGCTGAATTTTTCGCTGCCCAGCCCCTCGACGCCGCAACAAGTCCTGCGATTGGGCGGAGGTCGCCTGCAGCGCATGGACGTCGAGCAGACGCCGGCCGGGCTGACCTGGTCGGTCGAACAGCCCGAGCCGATCGAAAGCTTTATCGTGACCTCCAATCCGCTAGTCATCGAGTTCGCGCGCAAGCAGATCAGCAATCAAGCCGAGCAGCGAGCTGCCGATCAACTAGAGGTGGCTTCCTACAATTTGAGCTTAGCCAGCAAGGTGGTTCAGGCGCGTTATCCAGTTATTAACGGAGACCCAGCCCGCGCTGCCGCGGGCGAAGATCTACGTCGCCTGGGCCTAGCGCGGCGACATATCGAACAGGGCTACCAAGCCCTACATGCACGCCAGCCCACGGCTGCAACCGCGCTGGCGCTCCGCGGCAGCGACCGAGTCCAAGCCGTGTTGTCAGAAGCATTTGAAGTCGCCACCAGCAACCTAGCCACACCACAATCCAGTCCACTCGTAGTCAGCCCAGTCTCGCTGGGATACCACTGGCAATTGGCCGCAGCCTGTGAACGCAGCGAGTGGCGCGACTTGCCCATCCCCGGTTCCGAATTCCTCGCGCCGCAACAGATGGAATCGCTGGGCTGGTCGCTGGAGCAACGGCCGCTTGAGCAGGCCGATCTACAAGTCGAATTCTTACCGCCTCAAGCCGAACGCTCTGCCGGCTTGCGTTTAGCGGCTTACGCCACTCCCGACGTAGCTCGCACGCTGGCGGCCAGCAGCCCTCCGCTCGCAGGCGGCTACGAAGGCGCTTCGTCGCGAGTTCGCAGTTCACCCGCCCAAGTCCGCGCTGGCGAATTGGTCCGCGTCGCTGGCCGCGCGCGGATCCTGCAGTCGCCCGCCTCGCCGGACAGCGGCATTTTGATCTATGACAATCAAGCCGGGCCGAGCCTCGGGCAATTGGTCCGCGGCAAAGCCGGTGATGTCGTACCCGTGGAGCTGTATCGCTTTATCGTAGACGACGGCGAGTTTCGTATCCTTGTCGAGTGCCGCGGCCAGTGCGATATTGTGTTGGAATCGATCTCGACCAGCGTGATCGCCCCGGCCGTCAATCGGCGCAGCTTCGTGACCAACCCCAATGCAATTCACTAGTGCGCGGCGCTGAAAAGTGGAGTATGCATCCTGCTTGCCATATGGTGGGGTATGCATCCTGCTTGCCAATCCAGTAGAGTATGCATCCTGCTTGCCAATCCAGTAGAGTACGCATCCTGCTTGCCAATCAAGTGGGGTATGCATCCTGCTTGCCCTATGGATTGTAAATAAGATCGCAAGCTAGAAGCATACGCCACCCGCAAGCTAGAAGCATACGCCGCGGTGGGGTATGCATCCTGCTTGCCATC
>JBEBXX010000373.1:0-3843 GCA_040391435.1 Aureliella helgolandensis
GCTACCAGCCGTCCAACTATAACGGCAATATGGGCACTCGGATCGGCAATGGCAACGATGACTGCATTTGCACTGGCATTGCGAACCTGGCTGACATGCGGGGCAAGCCTTGGGGCTGCATGAACGGCGACGGAGTTTTCTACGTCCAAAGCAAAACTCGCTTCGGCGATGTCAGCGACGGCCTGTCCAACACGATCTTCGTCAGTGAAGTCGGCGACTCAGGTGGCGACCTGTTAGGGATTTTCAGCGCTGGTAGCGATCGCCGCTCCATGTTCTCCAATGGAGCGGATTCAAATCCGCCTACGGAAATGACGGAATACCTGATCGCTGCGGAAACCAACGATCCGATCAACGGCGGTTCCGAAGAAGCGGCTGGCAGTTGGCACGTGGGCGGAGCACAGTTCGCTCTGGGCGACGGCAGCATCCAGTTCCTGTCGGAGAACATGGATATGGTGACCTACAGAGCACTGAGCACCCGCAATGGTGGCGAAGTTGTGGGTGAATTGTAATCTGAAGTCAACCATCAAAATTCTTCAAATCTTAGAGAGAGTTATTCCGTGAAGTCGATTCAAATTGGTTGCGCATCGGTAGTTTTGTTGGTGTTGGTAACGAGTCTGCCGGGCTGCGGCGGATCTGGTGATCAGCCGGAGCTGGGGCAGGTGACGGGAACGATCACGCTCGACGGCCAGCCGCTCAGCGGTGTTGCGGTGGTCTTCCAACCCGATGGCGGTCGCCCCGCCCGTGGTACTACGGATGCCGAAGGCAAGTACGAGCTGACCTATATCCGCAACACGCGCGGGACGAAGGTCGGCCGCAATCGCGTCGAAATCGCGCCGAGCGAAGAAGGCGATGAGTCTAGCGAGCCTGAGGGGGATCCTGACAGTCCACAGGTCAAGCAGCCAACCAACTCGCGCAAGCCGGCCATCCCGGCTCGGTACAACGTGCGCAGCGAGTTGGAAAGGGATGTGAAACCTGGCAAAAACACGTTCGACTTTGATTTGGAATCTTAACAAAGTAGTTCCGATCTATTTCTAGCGTTGCATTGCCAGTCATCTGTCGCCGATAGTCACTGCCAGTTCTCGTTCTCCTGCCCGCAGGCTTGCTCTGCGCGCAGGCCAACGCGATGTACATCTGTTCAAGGTTCGCCCCCTCCCACCGCGTGGGCAGGGGGGCGAGAGCAGCCTTCGCGGGGTCTCCAACCGCCTGAGCGGATAATGGGATGCGCGCAGCGTCTGGGACAAGTAGCAGCCCGCTGTGGCCGGTTGAGTCTATTAAACCAACTCGCTGGCTCGAAGTTTCTGTGCTGTGAACAGCATTTTCAGATTTAGACCAGCATCGACGAGTAGGATAAGCCACCGCCGCTGAAAAATTGAGTTAGCTCGCGTCTGGAGCAAGGTGCACTTTCAGGAATTCCAGCTTGGCATCCTTGGACTTCCCGTCACCGGCCACTTGCAGCACATTCTCCACTCCGGCCGCATCCAGTTTTTCCTTGATCATTGCGCCGAACTCGGCATGATGAATGGACCACATCACACTCGTCGACTCGGGGAGCGGAGTTCCTCCCAGCGGTGTCGGATAGTTTAAATAGGTTGGTGGATCATCGCTGCTGACCAACTCCAGTGGACTTGCATCTTTAACTCGCTCGGCATATTCCGGCCGGCTCAGTTCATCCAGCGATTGGGCACCAAACATCAGCGGGTAGCAGGCGTGTATTTCCTTGGGCCCACCGACGCGAGCCAGGACGAGCTCCGGATCAAACGTGGTTGGCCCCGCTTCTGGAACCAGGCATGTGACCCGCGTCGAGAGGCGCTCGACCGGATCTGTCGCTGAGGGATTAGCCATGTCATCACGATAAGCGATCCACATGCAGTTGACGGCTCCGGCCGACACTCCCGTGAGGGCGATGCGCTCGGGATCGATATTCCATTCCTTAGCTTGGCTGCGGACGAATTGCACTGCGCGGGCGCAATCCATCATCGGAGCCGGATACTGGGCTGCTTGCTTATCCGCCTTCTTATCGATCAATCGGTAATTGATCGCGACCACGCTAATTCCCATATCGAGGTAAGGGGCAGCATCGTACGGGGCCTTGTCGCCGACCATCCAACCACCGCCGTGAATATAGATCAGCACCGGAGTGGGCTTACTGCGTTGAGCTCTATAGAAGTCGAGCACATCCCGCTCGAACTCACCGTATGGCACATCCTTCAAGGTAGGAGCAACCAATTCCGGCTGGCTGGGAGTTTCAGCAACACTCCGGTTTGCGAAAGGGAACGATAACAATGCCGCGGCGGTTGCGAAAACTATCGGGCTGCAAATGCTACATGCAGCCGCACGAACTAGGGAGGTGCGCATGGTTCAGTCTCTGTGCCAGTGAAAGGGAATGAGCTGTATCCTTTTAAGGCAAACCATGGCGCTTGTCAAATTTATCATGCCCACTGGCGTACGAATTACCAGTCGGCGAGCAATGGCTAAGGCCCCGGCTACGACGTCGCCGAAGCCTCATTTAGGTCGAGCCTATTTTCGTGGATCGCCTCAAAGTTCATGCGCGGGTTCTCTCGCGCGAGCGTCCGAACGTCCCACTCGGTCTGCAGCAGGATAGCTTCACTGCCGAAGGAATCAGTGACCAGTTTGGCACCATAGGGTGGTTTGATCACATCTCCGTTCTCCTGGGCGCGGTACCATCTTGCATGCTTGTACGGCAGCCACTGTACGCGCGACGGCGAATTGTATTCGACCTCGAGGCGGAATTGCACGACGTCAAATTGCAGTTCACCTACGGCGGCCAGAATTGCATCTTTTTGGCGTCCCTTGGTATGGAATAACTGAATAGCGCCTTCTTCGACCAGTTGCTGCAAGCCTCGATCAAATTGCTTTCGTCGCGACGTATCGGGGCAGGTTACGCTGGCAAATACCTCAGGCGAAAACTGAGGAACGCCCGGGTAGCGGATCGGCTGTCCTTGGTAGAGGGTATCGCCCAGTCGCAACTCCCCAGGGCAGACCACGCCAATAATGTCTCCCGGAAATGCCTCCTCCATGGTCTGTCGGTCTCGCCCAAAAATTTTCAATGCTCTGGGCAATCGAAAGCGATGGCCAGTACGCTCGACGACCACTTCCATATCGCGCTGAAACCTGCCCGAGCAAATGCGGACGAAAGCTACGCGGTCGCGATGCATAGGCTCAAGGTTGGCCTGGATTTTGAAAATGAATCCAGAAAAATCATTGGCTTGATTTCCCGATTCGATCAATGCGGGGTGGATACTCGGCGGTGGGCAGCGTTCGATGAAGCCTTTCAGAAACAGATCGATACCGTAGTTGGTCAGCGCGCTACCGAAGAATACCGGAGTTTGTCGACCTTTCAAAAACGCAGCGTGGTCCGCTTCATGTCCAGCCAGCCGAAGCAGGTCAAGCTCTTCGCTGGCCCGCGCAATGACATCGCGAGAATAGGTTTGTCCAAATAGTCGTTCGAGCTGGCTGTCGTTGGACTCCAGCGACTCGCCAGCTTGTTTGACGATCGAACTCCAGTCCAACTGCTGAGTGCTGCCACGCCGATCCCCACTCCGGTCTTGAAATACGTGGAGCTGGTCACTGGCCAAATCGACTATTCCCAAAAACTCACGAGAACCGCCTACCGGCCAGTTGACTGGAATGGTCTGTATTTCAAACTTCTGCTCGATCTCGGAAAGAATTTCCAAAGGGGATGGTCCGGGACGATCCACTTTATTAACGAACGTAATGATGGGGATATTCCTAGCTGCACAGACTCGGAACAGCTTTTCCGTCTGCGTCTCGATCCCTTTAGCCGCATCGATGACCATTACCGCCGCGTCGGCCGCCATCAGT
>JBEBXX010000374.1:0-3830 GCA_040391435.1 Aureliella helgolandensis
TCTCATTTCGCTGCACCTTAGGCGAGTGTATCACGCGCCAAGCGGAAAGCGATACGGTAGATTTTTGTGACTCGTGCATATTATCAGGTAAGCCGGTCTGTGAGCTGCTAAAATTAGTGCCAGCCCGAGTCGCTCGGCCTCCTCCGTTCTGAGGGCAGCCCCAAGGCTCACTGAATCACGACTTGACCGGAAATTGACTAATGAAAAGACGCAGCTTTCTTACTACCTCCGCCGTCGCCGCAAGTTGCTTAGTCGCAGCGGCGGCGACGCGCGCTTCGGATGAGGCTTCCGAAGAAGTCATTGACATTCACCAGCACGTCAACTTCAGAGTTCGCCCGAACGATGTGTTGCTGAGCCACCAAGTGGCGATGGGAGTCGACAAGTCGATCCTGCTTCCCGCTGGCAGCCCCTTTAATCGGGAGTCCACTTTGGATGGTAAAGGCAATGGACTGCAAGCGGACGTGCTGGGGACCGAAGCGGCAGCCAAGTTTGTTCAAGAGCACCCGGATCGCTACGCGTTTTTCTGCAACGAGGTTCCCGATGCCGACGATGCAGTCCAGAGGATTGAAAGTTGGCTGGAGCGCGGCGCGCTCGGAATTGGTGAATTAAAATTTCACCTCGAAATCGACTCGCCTCCAATGATTCGCATCTATGAAATCGCTCGGGCTTACCAAGTACCAGTCCTGCTTCACTTCCAGTACCGCACCTACAACCTAGGCTTCGAACGCTTCCACAAAGTTCTGGATATGTTCCCGACAGTTACCTTTATCGGCCACGCGCAAACATGGTGGGCCAACATCAGCAAAATGCAGGACCAAAGCGACTTGTATCCGAAAGACAAAGTCGCTCCGGGCGGAATTACGGATCAATATCTTCGCGACTATCCCAACATGTTCGGTGACCTATCAGCCGGATCTGGGCTGAACGCGATGCGCCGCGATGAAGAACACGCCAGCGACTTTCTCAACCGCCACTACGAAAAGTTGTTTTACGGGAGCGATTGCGCCGATCGCGTGGGCGCTGGGGAGGCCTGCAGCGGCGCCCAGCAACTCGCCATGGTTCGCAAACACGTTACCGATCCTCTCAAGCGGCAGGCAATCCTATCTGGCAATGCAAAGCGTGTGATCCTGCGAGCTAAAGCGTCCTAGCCACATCTACATGCCGAAGACTCCAGTGGCGCAGTTGAGGAGCGGCGTAGTTGAAGTCTGGCGCGAAACGGTTATCTTGTCACTCGACTGAGTTGGGTTGATTGAGTGAGAGAGTTGGGCCGTGCCGTCGCCTGCGCAGGCCGCGACTATCGATCAGGGCGGGAGATGTGGCGCAATGGAGCCTCGCGCGTTGGCCTGGACGACCTGTGCATGTGCGGCCTGCTGCGGCTCGGCGTTAAACTACTCGCTGCGCGTTGATTGAGTGGGCGAGTGCGAATAGGGAGCGCGGCAACGGTTCAGCCAGCAAACAGGCGCATTACGCTGATCGCACCTGGCTAATGTGCCATTTCGCGAATTTTTGGTAACTGGTTCGATCTCGGACGATAAATGAATATAGCCATTATTATTTTGACCGTGGTTTTGGTGTTAAATCTCATTGCGCCATTTGCGGTGTATTATGCCGTCGGCTTGGCCAAGCGGGGCGATCTCAACGCCCACAGGCAACTTCAAAATGGTGTGTTCTTGGTGTGCGTTGTCGGCGTGTTGGTGCTCGAGGGACTGATTCGCTTTTCGGGAGGTTCGGGAAGCTTAGTCCAGAATAGCTCGTACTCGGGCACCCCAGTCTTCAGGGGGTTACTGGTCGCGCATATTATTGGAGCCCTGCTGACCTATCTATTGTGGACATGCCAGGTCATTGCCTCAAATCGCAAGTTTGGAAAAAGCCTACCTGGCAAGTTCTCTTCGGCTCATAAGCTAATAGGCTACCTGCTATTTTTCGGTTTGAGCTATACCGCGCTCACGGCGGCCCTGGTGTATGCGCTGATTTGGCTTTAGTCAGTCGCTACTGGGGGTGGCCAGCTTGGCTCTACGAGCTCAGACGTCGATTGGCTAAGCTGCGTGCTCGGCGAGATAGTGCACTAGTACTGAGTGTCGTCAAGTATTGACATGTCGTAACCTTACGATATAATGACAAGTAGGAGGTCAAGCATGGTGACAAGAACAAAGGTGGCGGGCAAACCGGTCGGCAAACCGGTCGGCAGTCCGGCGGCGTTTGCACAAGCGGCCGAGTGCCTCAAGACGCTCGCCCATCCCGTCCGACTGCGGATAGTCCAGTTGCTACTGCACGGGCGCTATACCGTGGGAGAGCTGGCCGAGGATTGTCAGATTCCAGATAACGTCGCGTCGGAACATCTACGATTGATGCAGCGATGTGGGTTGTTTACGAGCCATCGAGAGGGCCGACGGGTGTATTACCAAGTCGCCGAGCCTCACCTGCAGAAACTTATGCACTGCGTAGAGAGTCGGTTTTTGGGCCGCTAAATCCAGACCACTTCCCTCCGGATTGTTTTCACTGAAATGTCGCACTGTCGCACTGTTGCGATGTAACGATCCTAACCAAAAGGACAGGTAAAGTTTATGAGTCAATTGAGTCAAACTCAGGCAATTACAGTTCAGCAGCTCGCCGAGCGGAGCGGCCAGACATCGGTCGATGTCATCGACGTTCGTACGCCTGTGGAGTATCGCGCATTGCACGCCGCAGGTGCCCGCAATATTCCGCTTGACACACTCGATCCGCGTGAGGTGATGAGTCTTCGCAATGGCTCGGGGGCTGACCCGCTGTATGTCATCTGCAAGTCCGGTTCGCGGGCTGCCAAAGCTCAGCAGAAATTTTTTGCTGCAGGCTTCGCAAATGTCATCAATGTCACAGGCGGCACGGATGCTTGGGATGGCGCGGGGCTGCCAGTGGTGCGTGGCCAAAAGTCGATGTCGCTTGAGCGCCAAGTGCGCATTGCGGCCGGCGCGATCGTACTTACGGGTGCTCTACTGGGACTGTTCGTACATCCCTACTTCACGGGTATCTCCGCTTTTGTAGGCGCTGGGCTCGTGTTCGCAGGCCTGACAAATAGCTGTGCGATGGGCATGCTCATCGCCAAAATGCCTTGGAATCGATGCGCCGATAGCTCATGTTCGGTCAAAGGATATTGAGTATGGATGGTGCAAAATATCAAGAGTTCGTCGAGACATTCTTCGGTTGGGATCAGCCAGCGTTCCAATGAGCTCGAGGTCAAGGCAATTACAACTCAGGCCAACCCCATCTTCTATCACACGCACGAGCCGTGGGGCGTCTTCACGATCGGCGGCACGATCTCGAATCTGTATGGGGCTAAGATTGGCGTTGAAAAAGTCGGTCGCGCGCGGCATGGAACTCGCCGGAAGACTCAGGCGACGTTATTTTGCCGAAATCAAGCGATCGCTTGAGAAGCGCGATAAGAGCACTGATCCAACACTCGACGCCCGACTGGGATTCATCACGATTTTGGATTCCGTCCTCACGGCATCGGCATTCCTGCGTGGAAGGCGGTCTTTTTCAATCCGGCTACCAGTGACGCCGCCGTCGACCGCATCTTGTACAACATCGAAGAGATGACCTAGACGCCTACCACCGCGTTCTCTCGGCGCGACCACCGAACTCGACGGGGCCGGCGAAGGCCAAGAGGGCCACGACAGTGCCACAGAGCACCTGTGTTTTGCCGCAAAAGAACACAGAGAGGGCGCGAAAGGAACTCGGCTGCCGTTTGCGATCTTTGCGTGCTTTGCGATCTTTGCGTGCTTTTACGGCTACCGAGCGCTGGGTTTTTTTGCCGCAAAAGAACACAGAGGGCGCGAAAGAAATGCGGCTGC
>JBEBXX010000375.1:0-3819 GCA_040391435.1 Aureliella helgolandensis
TTCGAAAGCTCGCCGCACTTGTCAACGACCAACTTGCTGAACCCCAACACCCACGCCGACCATGTGTTACTCAGCCCGCGCGATAGCGTGGTGGTGGCCCTGCGCAACCTAGAACCGGGGCACATCGTGCAGGTGGGCCAGCGATCGATCGAGGTTCGCCAGTTCATTCCGGCGGGACATAAGATGTCCATCCGCCAAACCGCCGCAGATGAGCCGGTCTTTAAATTTGGATGGTCGATCGGCTTGGCTACGAGCCCCATCGCGCCGGGTGAGCATGTGCATTCTCATAATTTGAGCTGCGACCACACGATCGATCTGGAAGCCATTTCGACCGAGGTCCCCGACGATCTGGAGCCGTTGACTGAATTCACTTTCGAAGGCTTTCGGCGAGCGCCCAGTCCCACGGGCCGCGAGCGAGTGGGGACGCGGAACTACTTGGCAATTATCAGCAATGTCAACTGCTCGGCGTCGGTCTCTAAGCTGATCGCCAATCGCTTCGGTCGCGAGGCGTTGGCTGCCTTTCCGAACGTAGATGGCGTCGTGTCGTTTCGCCACGGCAGCGGCTGCGCGATGGCCTACGATGGTTCGCGGCACCGCATGTTGAGCCGCGTGTTAGGGGGCATGGCTCGGCACCCGAACATCGGCGGTTTTCTTTTAGTCGGGCTGGGCTGCGAACAGGGGACGCTCGATCACTTGGTGCGATCGCAAAAGCTGTACCAGATCGAATCGGCCGGGGGCATCCACAATAGCCATGAGGATTCAGTTCCGGTGCTATCGATCCAGAATTCGGGCGGCACCCGGGCGACGGTCGAGCAAGGCTGTGAGATGGTGGCCAACATGTTGCCGCAGGTCAATGATATTCGCCGTACGACGGCGGCGGCGAGCCATTTGATGCTGGCTACCGAATGTGGCGGATCGGACGGCTACTCGGGCATCACGGCGAATCCTGCTTTGGGCGCAGCCGGCGATATGTTGGTCGCCTGTGGTGGTACCGTGATTCTCTCCGAAACGTCGGAGATCTACGGTGCCGAGCACTTGCTGACGCGGCGAGCGCGCTCGCGCGAGGTGGCCGAAAAGCTGCTCGAGCGCATCGAGTGGTGGAAGTGGTACTGTGGCAATTACGGCGAAGTGCTCGACAACAATCCTTCGGTAGGCAACAAAGCGGGTGGGCTGACAACGATTACCGAGAAGTCGCTGGGAGCCGTTAGCAAAGGGGGCACGACCGCGCTGGAAGGGGTCTATGAGTACGCTGAGCCGATCGAGCAGGCCGGCTTTGTAGTCATGGACAGTCCCGGTTTCGATCCGGCCAGCGTAACGGGTATGGTAGCCAGCGGCGCAAACCTAGTGGCCTTCACCACGGGGCGCGGAAGCTGTTTCGGCTTTAAGCCGACCCCGAGCTTTAAAATCGCATCGAATTCCAATCTGTTCGCAAGGCTGCCCGAGGATATGGATTTTAATGCCGGACAAGTCGTCGAGGGACGCTCCGTGCAAGAGGTGGGCAGGGAGCTGTTCCTGCGTCTACTGGCCACGGCAAGCGGCGCGCCGACTTGCAGCGAGCAGTTGGACTTGGGCGACGAAGAGTTCGTGCCTTGGCAAGTTGGCCCGGTTCTGTAGCCGGTTCTGCGCGGCAGGTCATCCGGCGGTTATTTTTAAACGTCTGCCTGTTAGAATTAACTGCGGCCATCGACGCTGCGCCAACCAAAAATCGTTCGAAACATCTTTGTTGTTGGAATCCCTATGCGCAAACCGCTCAATCCACTAGTCGCTTGGCTGGCGACCGCTCAGTTGATTATCGGGGCAGGTCACTGGCCACCAGCGCATGCCGAGAATCCTCAGTTCCAGTCGAGCAACGATTCAGCCGCGGAGGCTGCGCCAACTGCGGCGGCGGACGCCAAGCGACTGATCGAACAATTGGGTGCCGCCGAATTCAGTGTGCGGCGACAAGCCTTTCTAGAACTTTGGAACCTGGGTGAAACCGCGCTACCCGCCATTGCGGCTTTTCAGAATGCTGCCCAGAGCGGTTCACAAAAGGCTGCCCAGAGCGGTTCACAAAACGCTGCCCAGAGCGGTTCACAAAACGCTGCCCAGAGCGGTTCACAAAAGGCTGCCCAGAGCGGTTCACAAAAGGCTGCCCAGAGCGGTTCGGAACGGAGCGTCGCGGATGTGGTGCGCATCCTCAAAACGCTGCTGGAATTGAAAGTTGCGCCGCAGCAATTGGAGCAATCATCGCGTCTGCTGGAGCTGATGAGTCGTCCGGCACCTGCGGCCATCGTTGAGCTGTGCGACCTGGGCTACTGGACAGTCGCCCAGCGGATGCTGCGAGAGAACTCTGAATTGAGCCAGCAGTTCCACGATCCGTACGGCCGCTATTTGCTCAGTCGTTTGGTGGACACTGCTTTAGAGCAGCAGGATGCCAGCCTGGCTTGGCCCATCATTCGCCAGCTCGCCCTGCCACCGCAAGCCGCATGGATTGCCCACAAGACTGGGCTGGAGCTGAGCCGCGAAGATCCACACGCCGCCGCGTTGCAGCGATATTTGGCTGGTCAAGTCGACGCCGCCCTAGAGATCGATCTGCCGATGGTGGCGCACATCCCCTTGCTGACTCGTAGCGGTCGCTGGCAAGCTTTATTGGACGAACCAGTCATCGCCTTGCTGGCCGGACGTCAAGAGACTGCGTCGCAGCGAGCGGTCATGGCTGTACTGCATGAAGTGGCTGGAGACTATGCGCAATCCGCAGAGCTCTGGGATCGGCTCCTACAGCCCACACCGCCTGAACTCAGCGCTGCCGACGAGCAGGCGAGTGAGGCGAGTGAGGCGAGCGACGAGCAGCCGAGTGAGGCAAGCGACGAGCAGCCGGGTCAGGCAAGCGACGAGCAGCCGAGTCAGGCAAGCGAAGAGCAGCCGGGTCAGGCAAGCGACGAGCCACGTGGGCAAGAGACTGCGCAGATCGAGCGCGCCGTAGAACTGCTGCGCGAAACCCAAGAGGACGGCTTGGGAGGGCAGACCAACCGCTACCAATTGATGGCTGCCCTGCTGTTTAGTGGCCGCGCCGCTGCGATCGAACAATGGTTTGTGGAGCAGGATTCCAGCGAGGCCTTTAATTTTTTCCTGGCGGGCAATCAGCACCTGCGGGCTTTTGAGACGCTCGGGCTGGCCGGGGACCTGTCCAACTTTGACGAATGGCTCAAGCAGCGGCGACAGGCGATCGTGTTGGAGCTGAGCGAACGCAATCCGGCCAGCCGCCAGTTTGACCAAAGCGTGCGGCTATGCAGTACGCTCTCCGGCTTGGGGTACCGCCAACAGGCGCAGCAGTTATTCGATGAGCTGGTTCAATTGGCGGGGCTGGTTCAGGGGCGGCAAGCCGAACTGTGGAGTCGTTCGATCCTCCTTTGGCTGGGCCGATCGGAAGCTCGGCAAATGGCCTTGGAGGCCGCCAAGAGCGAATTTCCCCGAATGTCGGCCGAATGCCAGGCGGCCGTGCTCAAGGGACTTTTCCCGGATTTCGAAGATGCCGCATTCGCGCTGTGGAGCACGGCACCGGGCGACGACGAGCCAAGCAAATGGAAGTCACTCGAGGGGTTGTACGTCTTCGACCGCGTCGCGCTGGGGAGCGACTACCGCACTGCGCTCGCAAGCTGGTTGCATCGCGCTAGCGCTGCATTGGTCAATCAGACCCTCTCCGCCGAACATGTGCTGGCGCTAGCCGAAATCGCGTCGGGGTTTGGCGAAAGCGACGTGGCGCTCGAATTGTTAATGACCGATCTGTCACCGGGCTTGGGACAGTCGATGTCTCCCAATTTGCAGTGGGCGACGGCCGGG
>JBEBXX010000376.1:0-3809 GCA_040391435.1 Aureliella helgolandensis
AACAGTCGGGACCATGCTGGTGAGCATGCTGCCGGTGTTGAACACCACGGGACTGCTGCAAATGGCTATGCTACATCGTTACGCAGGTTTAGTGGTCGTCGTCGCCGCCTGTGCGCATTTGTTTTCGCTTGGCTGCGTGCGGCTTGGCTGGCGATAACGGTCTGCAACTAGACAACGCCCGTGGCTGACTTAGAATAGTCTCTCTTTTTCATCTGGATATTGGCTCAGCGAATGGTCGGCGTGCGAGACATCGTGATAACCGGAATCGGTTGCGTGACCCCTCTGGGCGTTGGGCGGCAAGCGTTTCGACAGGCATTGTTAGATGAGCAATGCGCAATTCAGCCTCTAATAAGTTTGCGGGACAGGCAGCGCACGACATATCCGGCAGCCAGCGTTGCTGACTTTGACGGCAAGCAATATGTGACGCCGCGCAAGGCTATCAAGATGATGGGCCGCGAGGTGCAGATGTCCTATAGCGCCGCGCATTTGGCTTGGCAGGACGCGGGCCTGACCGATTTCGCCCCCACGCCTGACCGCGTGGGCGTGATTTACGGGACGGAGATGCTCCCGGGCGAAATCAGCGAAATCATTCCTAGCGTCGAAGCCTGTCGCAACGAAGGCAGCCTAGATTTTTCTGCGTGGGGACGTGTGTTCGAGAAGCATATCTTCCCGCTGTGGATGCTCAAGTACTTGCCGAATATGCCGGCCTGCCACGTGGGAATCGCCATCGACGCGCGCGGCCCTAATAACTCAATTGCCTTAGAGGAGGCCAGCGGCCTGTTGGCACTGGGAGAGGCTGCAGATGTGATCCGCCGTGGCGGTGCTGACATGATGCTCGTCGGTGGTTGTGGATCGCGGGTGACGCCAACGCGTCTGATGTACCGCACGGCAGGGCTCTACAATCAGCATTCCAATCATGAGGGGGACAGTGCGGTCGACAGTGGATCTGACCATGCGGCCGACGGTGAGTGCGACCATAAGCAATCGCAATCCATGCCGTTTGATGCGCGTCGTCGTGGCGTAGTGCCCAGCGAAGGGGCCGTGACCCTGGTCATTGAAAGCCGCAGTCATGCCGTTCGCCGGGGAGCGAAAATACTGGCCGTGCTGGCGGGCCACAGCAGTCGTTACGGACGCCCTGCGCGAGCCAACGGTGGCAGTCGTCAATCTCTGATCAGCGCGGCACGAGACGCCATGGAACAGGCCGGCATTTCTGCCAGAGATTTGGCCCACGTCTCTGCGCAGGGTTATTCTGAGAAATTCCTCGATATCGAAGAGGCTGCAGCGATCGCTGCGGTGGCCAGCGACGTTCCAGTCACCGCATTTTCCAGCTATTTTGGCACGGCAGGGGCGGCCTGCGGGCTGTTCGAATTGGCGGCCAGCATTGTGGCGGTCCACGACGGACTAACCCTGCCAACTCTGGGCTACTCCCAGCCCGATCCTGCCTGCCCCATTCGCGTTTGTAGCGCGCGCGAACAGACATCGCAGGAGCATATACTTAAGTTGAGTTTTACCTATCACGGACAGGCCGCAGCGGTAGTTGTGCAGTGCAACCGATAGAGTTCCTCAGACTGATTGCCGATTTTACAGAGGTCTGCCCGTACCTTCCTCAGAGAACTTCACGCATGCCACTGTCGGTGCCCACTGGCCCGCTGACGGGTGAGCAATTCGATCAATTGTTGGAAGCTGGCTACCGTCGATCGGGGCGTTTTTTCTATCATACGCGCTGCCCAGCCTGTGCCGCCTGCGAACCGCTGCGAGTTGAAGTCGATAAGTTTCGCCCCTCGCGATCCCAGCGCCGGGCTCAGAAGCTGGGCGATAGATGGCTGCGCACTCAGGTCGCTCCACTGAGCGTCGATTCGCGGCGAGTGGAGTTATTCAATCGCCATCGCCTGGAGCGTCAACTGAGCCAGCAGGACACGCTCGTCGGCGAATGCGAGTATCGCGACTTTCTCGGCAATTCTCCCGCTGAAACGGCCGAGCTGTCACTGTGGTACGACGAAGAGCTGATTGCCATATCCATTTTCGACTTGGGAGCCACCAGCTTGTCGGCAGTGTATTGTTTTTTTGATCCTGATTTTTCCTGGCTCAGCCCCGGCACCTATGCCATTTTGCAGCTATTCGCTGTGGCGCGGCAGCGGAGAGTGCGTTGGTTGTATTTGGGGATGATGGTAGCCGACAATGCGCACCTCAACTACAAACTCAAATACCGTCCGCATCAACGGCGGATCGATGGACAATGGCTGCACTTCGAGTAATAGGCTGTGCATTATCAGGGTCCCGAATTGTTGGAGCCGCAACAGGCTATGCCCACTCGCGGGCAGGCCGGCTACAAAGCCCATTGGCTTCTTCGTCGTCCACAAAGCGTTCCGTTGCCGGGACGATAGTCAGGGGCCGCTGAAGTATCCAGGACAGGGCGGCCGCGTGGCATGCTATATGCGAATGACGCATGACGCTGGGGCGACAGATCGTCGATTGGCGCGTCTTGACACAATCGAAGAAATTGCGGGCGTGAGTAGTCACATCCAGCCCTTGCACACGCTCCATGCGCGAGAGCTCCTTCTGCAGGGAAGCTTCCGACGCGACCAACTCTCCCGCGTCGCCGGTCTCAACTGAACCTTCGTCCCCGATGAATCGCACGGGACAAGTTCCCAAGCGCGTCAGCCAGCGTGGGCTGCGGTCGCCGAATGGTTGTTCGAGGAAGTCGAGCACCAACTTAACTCCGTTGGCATACCGACAATCGATGTGTGTCTGGCTCGGTATATATTCAATCGGGAGCGTCTCATCGGCCTGGTTGGCCCACTGGCACAAGTCAACGGTGTGGGCACCCCAGTCGAGCAGTCGAGCTCCGCTGTCGAAATCATATTGACCGCGCCAGCCTCCCTGAACGTACTGCTCGTTATACGGACGCCACGGGGCGGGTCCAAGCCAGAGGTTCCAGTCGCATTGTTCTACAGGCGGCGTAGCTTGGCGCGGCAGCCAAGTGTTATCTAGCGTCGGCACATATACGGTGGCTTGCAATTCTTGTAGGTTTCCGAGCCTTCCGCTACGGGCTAGTTCCACAGCCTGGGCAAAATTCGCCACGCTGCGGCGCTGCGTACCTGCTTGGAAGATGCGTCCCGTATCGGCGAAGACTTGATCGATGGCTTGGCAATCGGCGACGGTGATGCCGCACGGTTTCTCGCAATACACATCCTTGCCCGCCTGCGCCGCTAAGATCGCCGCCGCGGCGTGCCAGCGATCGCCAGTGGCGATCAATACCGTATCGATGTCTTCGCGTGCCAACAGTTCGCGAAAGTCCGTGTGCAGCTGGCAATCGGTGTTGCCATAGTGGCCGTCAACGAGCTGCTTGCCTGCTTGGCGACGCGATTGCTGAACATCCGCGATGGCCACACAGTGTACATCGTCAAAAGCCAGAATCGACTTCAAGTCGTAGATGCAGCGCGGCCCGATGCCGATAATGCCCAACGTCAATTTCTCTGTAGCTGGTATATTTCGTTGTGCTGCGGCGGGGTTGGTTGCAGAGAAGTAGGGCACTGCCGCCGCGGTAGTTAAGCCAGCGGTGCGAGACAGAAACGCTCGTCGGCTGAAGTTGGGATTTGGCGAAGTGAGCGGCATAGGATGTCTCCGGAAGCAATTTCAATTCACGTCGAGCGTGAAGTTGCCGTCGCAGCCATGGCGTTGGGTGGCGCGACTGCCATCCCGCCTGACAAAGATTGTATCCTAGCCGGAGCTGGGGCGGATATCAACGTGCGGGTCTGCGGGCTACGAGATTCAGCCGCAGCAGACCTTATGCTGTTGAGTTAAGCCTT
>JBEBXX010000377.1:0-3806 GCA_040391435.1 Aureliella helgolandensis
CGATGCGCGCGAAGTGCGCCGCCATGCCGTAAAAATCCGCCTGTCCGTAAACTTCAAACGGGTGCTGATGACACCGCGCACAGTCCAGTCGCAGGCCCAGAAATAGCTGACTAACCAGCGTGGTGATCTCCTCCGGTTCACGGCGATCCCGAAAGATGGTCGTCGCTCCGTTGCGCCATGTGCTGCCTTGGGCGGTGACCAAGCGCCGCGCGAACTCGTCGTGCGGTAGGTTTTTGCGAAAGGCGTCGCGTATCCAAGCGTCCAAGCTGTAGGTCGTTTTGACTCCCACTCGATAGGGATTGGGACGCAACAAATCAGCCCATTTATTAGCCCAGAAGTCTGCATACTCGGGTCGCTCAAGCACGCGATTAACCAACGCCTGGCGCTTGTCCGGGGCGGGGTCATTGACATATTCGACCACTTCCGAGGCGGTAGGCAGGCGTCCGATCGTATCTAGAAAAACGCGACGCGCGTACTGCGCGTCACTGCTCGGCTGGCTGGGCAGGATGTTCAGCGTGGCCAACTTTTCATAGACCAACTCATCGATGAAATTATTGCGCGGGAGATCTGCATAACTTTCCGCAGGCACGCTTTCGGCGCGAGGAACGGCCGTACTCCAGGTAGCGATCAGGCCCATGTAGCGGGCCATGATGGTGGCTTCGCCCGGCAGCTCGTCCCCCTGTAGTCGCCCGGCGGCGTCGACCGATACCACGGCTGATTCGTTGGACTGAAACGCGCACAAATTCGTCACATCGCGAGTCGTACCGTCGCTGTAGGTGGCCGTGACGGTCAGTTGCTCGCTCTGGCCTGCAGCCAGCGAGTGCGGCGGTGGAGATATCTCAATACCTGACAGGGTCGGGTCGGTCTCGGTGGTGCGCTGAGCCCCGCTCGCGATCCATTCGAGCAGCAGTCGATATTCCTCGTCGCCTTCACTAAACCGAATGCCGCCGCCGTGCGGATGCTCACCAGTCGCCTTGGTGAGCAGCAAACTCTCGCCGGGCACCGCCGGGGAGAGTCGCCGACCACGCGAATTCTTGACGATCGCGTCGTAGTCCATGTTGGCATCGAAGCCCAACAGCGAAAGCGCAAAGCCGTTCTGCCCACGAGATTTACCGTGGCAGGCCCCAGCGTTGCACCCCCGTGCAGTGAGGATCGGTTGCACGTCCAGTTCAAATTTTAGCGGCCGATCGGAACCAGCAGAACTTGCTGCCTTTGCAGGCTCAATACCGTGCGCCACATCGATCCAAGGATGGCACACTGTCCAAGCGACGAGTGCAAGTAATACGCCGATACGAGCGCGATAAAGTGACTTTGGCCAAGACATAGCCGAGTGCTTGTGGTGGGGGGTGGGCGATGGCGGTAGGAGGGAATTTCGCAGGGTCGATGACGAACGGCTTGGCCGCCGTGATGACCACGCTTACGTCTGCAACACTGAACTGCACGCTTCAGTTGCAGCCGACAGTACAGCGCTTCGGTGCGGTGGCTTATCGAAGGCTAGGTGGGAGGGCTGTGACGCGGTGTTTGCGCCACTGGATTTCATTATAGACTATTTTCGCTTTATTATCGCCTTTTACTTTACTATAGGCTATTTTTACAACCAGTGCAATTAAGGCTGTTGCGTTCCCCCGTGAGTTGTTTGTGGACCGCTCCGAGTGTCGTGGACCGCTCCGCGGTCCTAGCATCTGATCGCGGAGCGATCAGCGACACTCATCCTACTTCAATCCCAACTCAACAAACGTCACCATCGACGGATTGCCGACCGCCGCAAAGTGGCCGGTGAACTGCAGTCGGCCAGTCACGCGATCGACGCGAAAAATGGCGATGTTGTCACTCCGCTGATTGCAGCAGTACAGAAAGCTACCGCTGGGATCAAAGGCAAAGCTGCGCGGGTAATTGCCCTGTGTCCATTGCTCCTCGATGTAAGTCAACGTGCCGTCAGACGCGATCGCGAACAGAGCGATGCTGTCATGCAGACGATTGCCAGCATAGAGGAACTTGCCATCGGCGGAGACCAAGATTGCCGAGCAGAAATTGCTGCCCACAAATCCTTTCGGAAGAGTTGAAAGCGTTTGTCTACAAGCTAATGTGCCGTTCTCAGCGGAATAATCGAACAGCGCTACAGTCGACCCCTCTTCCTGGATCGAGTAGAGCCAGCGACCGTTGGGGTGAAAGTCGAAATGCCGAGGCCCATCCCCGGGCGGCAAAGCCACCGAGTGAGGGTCGTTGGCACTCAGTTTTCCTGTCTGTGGATCAAAGCGCCAGACGAAAATCTTATCGAGCCCCAAATCGACATGCAGCGCGAAATCTCCGGACGGATCGGGGCGAATCATATGCGCGTGGGTGCGGTCGTGCCCGCTGAACGCAAAGCTGCCATTTGGAGCATTGGTAGCTCGCGTGGGTCCCAGCTCGCCCTCGGTGACTTGCACACTGCTGGCAGGTCCCAACTGTCCATCGTCCAGCAGCGGCAACACGGCGACCGAACCACCGAAATAGTTAGCTACCAAAAGATGCTTGCCCGCCGGATGCAAGCTGACAAACGTAGGGCCCGCGCCGACTGACGAAACAGAATTCAAGGAACTCAGCCGACCATCCTCGGGAGCGATTGCAAAGGCGCTCACGGTGCCATGCTTGTGCGGTCCCTGGCGCTCAGTCTCGTTAGCTGAATACAGTCGTCGGCCTGCCGCATCTGCGACTAAGCAACTGGGGCTATTGCCCAGCTCACATACGCCAGCCTCCCGCAGTTCTCCGGTCGCGCGGTCGACTTCGAATATGTGAATTCCACGGCCATTGCCCGGAGGCAGGTCCACTTGCGTCGGAAGCATATCTTCCAGCGGCGAACTGAACGTGCCGACGTAGGCCAGCAGCCGAGTGCTGCTGGCCTGCACATCCGACTGCGGCTCGTCTTGAGCGTTAGTGGCTGCGGGAACTGCAGTGATCAACGCCACAGCAAGCCCAATGGGAGTCCACAGGCGCAGCCGACAATAACCGATTCGATGCAACATACGACCACTCGATCCTAAAGGCGTTTGACTTGAAGGCTGCGATAGGCGACCGGATCATTATGCCCAGCAAATCCAATTCTGCCCGTGCGGCGATCGAGCCCTGCGGGTGGGTGTTCGATCTGACTACGGTCGAATGTGTCGATGTCTACGTCCAGGATCTTTGTGCCATTGAGGGTGACTTTGATCTTCTGCCCGCGGACTTCAACCTCTTGGTAATTCCACTCGCCGACCGGGCGTAGATAGCCGTGTTTAGCGCCCACGCAGTTGTACAGCGAGCCGTGATATTGGTAGGGGAGCAACGGCGCTTTGGGATGAGCCGCGTTGTAGCCATCGCTATCGAGGATTTGCAATTCTAAACCGTCGCCGGCCGCGTGCCCCTGGGCTGGCATACGCAGCGCCAGGCCATTATTGCCCGCTGGCGGCAGTTTGAACTCGCAGCGCAGAATGAAATCGGTGTATTCATCTGGCGTCAGCAGGCTGCCGCTCTTGCCCTTGCGACAAACGATGTTCCCATCGACGACTTCATAGGAGTCGACATCGCCCTCCCAATTGCTCAGGTCGCGTCCGTTGATCAATTCCACAAAGCCCTCGCCGGAGCGCGCCTTCAGTCGCTCGTCGGCCTCTTGGAAACCGATCTCGCGAAGAAATACATTGCGCCAGCGAATTTCGCTGCCGTGCGTCTGCAGTTGGATCGGCCCCTTGGCGTAGACTGGGTCGAGCATGTAGCCGTTGGGGAGCTTGGGCTGGTCGTTATCTGCCTCTCCCTTGGCCGGCTTGGCATACGCTAGATAACCAGACTTTTGA
>JBEBXX010000378.1:0-3804 GCA_040391435.1 Aureliella helgolandensis
ACTGTTTGCTCAGCAAAGAATTCCTCGGGGACGCGCAAGGCTTTCTGACCGGCATTCGCGCGGTCCACGTGCGCTGGAGCAAGGCCGGCGATGGGCGACTGTCCATGGAGGAAGTGGCCGGTTCGGAGCACATCGTCCAGGCAGAGCTAGTGCTGCTGGCGATGGGCTTCTTGGGGCCCGAGCAGTATTTGGTGGAACAGTTGGGCTTTGATGTCGACCAACGCAGCAATTACGAGGCTCAGCATGGTCGCTTCAGCACGAGCGTTCCAGGCCTGTTTGCGGCCGGGGATTGCCGCCGCGGACAATCGCTGGTCGTCTGGGCCATCAATGAAGGTCGCGGTGCGGCGCGAGCCATCGATACCTACTTGCAGGGTTCCAGTGTCTTACCTGCACCCGGTGTCAGCCTGGGGACCGTCCTGGCCGGAGCATAGCCGGAGCCTAGCAGCTTGGCTTACACCGGCGGCGCGACTTCACCCGTGGTCACCCGCCGCCCGAAGACCAGGAGAATGACCACCATGGCTAGCCCGCCCAGGGGCAGCAGCAACCAGTTGTTGATCCCAAAACCGGCGGGCAACGTACCGCACACAATCGAAACCAGTCCCACCGTCAGCGCATAGGGCATCTGCGTCCGTACGTGCGCCATGTGGTCGCACGAGCTACTGCGCGACGACAGGATCGTGGTATCGGAGATGGGCGAACAGTGGTCGCCAAAGATAGCCCCTGCCAATACGCTGCCAATGGATGCGACCAGCAAATAATGATCGGTCGGAGGATTGGCACCCAATTGGTTTTGGAGCAAGCCGTACACCAGCGGAATCGTGATGGGCATCACAATTGCCATCGTCCCCCAGCTTGTCCCGGTGGAGAAGGCAATCCCCGAAGCTAGGAGGAATACGATGGTCGGCATCCAGGCTGCGGCTATGTCCAGTTGCTTGAGCTGGGCGGCAATGTACGCCCCGGTCTGCAATTGATCGTTGCCGGTCAAGCGGCTGAGCGTCCAGGCCAGCCACAAAATAACCATGGCTGGGACTACGTGCAAAAAGCCTTCGACCAAGCCCGCCCGAATGTCGTCTAGGCTGACACAGCGCTGCACGCCAATTAGCAATAGAATTGACAGCAGCCCGGCTAGTGCGCCGTACAGCAGACTGACGTAGCTGTCGCCCTGTCCGATCAGTTTGCCCCACTCCTGAATCGTTGTCGGCAGCGGCTGAATCACGCCTAGGCTATGCTGGCCGGTCACGATTAACAGCCAGATCACCACGGCTACCGTGATGACGATCGGCACAACCGCGTTGAGTGCCCGCGGGCGTGGACCTGTGAGCCGAGTCTCATCGGGGCGCGCATCGGTTATTGGTTCATCCTGCGCACGTTGCTCGGCGCGCAGCATCGGACCAAAGTCGCGGCACATCAGGCCACACAAAAATACAAACAGCAGGGTATACAGGACGTAGAAGCGACCGGGAATCGTCTGAATAAAAATGCCGAACGTGTCGCTGCCGATGTCTATCCCCGCATCGGTGTAACCCAGTTGCATAGAGTTTATTTCGGTGGCTACCCAGGTGCTCACTAAGGCCAAGCCTGATACAGGCGCGGCGGTGCTATCGACCAGGAAGGCCAGCTTTTCGCGACTGATTTTCAAGCGGTCGGTCAGCGGCCGCATGGTCGATCCCAGGAGCAACGTATTGGCATAATCGTCGATGAAAATAATCAGCCCCAGAAACCAAGTCAGCAACTGCCCACCGCGACGCGAGCGCGCCAGCGGCATCGTCCAAGCTACGATGCCCTGCATTCCGCCGGCGCGATGAATCAAAGCCACTTGCATGCCCAGCAAACTTGTAAAGGCAAAGACGCGTAGGTGACTCTCATCGAACAGCGATTTCCACAAGTGCTCTTCGCACAGCGAATAGGTGAAGCGGGCCAACCAATTGCCCCAACCAGCCTCCGCGCCGAGCATCATCGGGGCCGGCAGCGACTGCATGAGGCCGACTGCCAACATGACTCCCAGCAACAACGAGATGACCACGCGCTGGGTGACAATGGCTAAGCAAATGGTCAGCAGTGGAGGCAGCACGCACAGCCAGCCCACAGGAAAGGTCTCGGCCAAAGGCATCGCTCCTTAATTAGGTTTCTTGGGTGAATGGTCGCAGTGGTCCGGGCCTCCAGCTAGCGATCCCATGCGAGTTAAGCCTCTAACCAGCGACAACCACTGCGCCAGTTACCTGCTCGACCCGCCAACCACTTCTACTAGCCGCACTTCGCCGGCAATAAAATACGTGCCACTGCGCCGCCGCCGGGAAGATTGGCCAGCGTAACCTGGCCGCGATGCAGTTCGATAATTCGCTGAGCTTTGCTGAGCCCCAGGCCCAAGCCGCGGCCCGCTTCGCGACCACTATAATATGGATCGAAGCAATGTTCCAGCGCTGCCTGGCTCATGCCACTACCTCGGTCTGAAATTTCGATACACACCCACTGCGGCTCTCTGGCCCGCGGCGGACGCTCGGTAACACTCACCGCGATCGTCCCACCGTCGAACATGGCCTCCAGCCCGTTGCGGAGCAGTGCCCACAAGGCTTCGCGGAGCGCCGCTGCATCGAGCTCGACGTCTTGGGTCGATTGGACTTCCAGGCTCAGCTCAGTATTTAAATTCTGGGCCCAGGGACGCGCAGCCTCGACAACCGAGCTAACCAGCCGGTCGATGCGCGTGGCTTTGAACACGAGTTTTGGCGGGCGAGCTACTAACATCAAGTCGCCCAGCATTTCACAGCCGCGCATGGCATTGGCTACAATGGCTTCCAACAGCGTCTTGCGCTGTGGATTCAGCTCCTGCGCAGCCAACACGCCGCCACGCGTGGCGATGTTCGCCAGCGGATTGTTCAGCTCATGACTCAAGCCGTAGGCGAAGTGATAGATTGCTTCGCGCTTCTGCCGCTGCAGTTCGTCTGCAAAACGCTGCTCGAGAGTGTGCAGTCGCAGCACCACATGGCACGCGTCTATGAGTTGCCTCCACGCCGAGCCATGGCTGTCCACTGCGCCTGCGGGTGAGTAGCGAATGAGCAGCTCGGGCAATCTAGCTGCGATAGCTGGCCAGCAAGCGAGCCCGTCGCGGTCAAGGCTCTGGAGATCTGCGGAATCGCGTAGGCCTGCGTCGCTTATGCCTGCGTCGCTTATGCCTGCCGCTGGCGGAGTGTTCAGCGCCTGGCTTTTTAGCGCCTGGCCTTTGAGCGTCTGGTCAGCCTGCGCGGCGCGCTGCTGCACAGCCCCAGCCCAACTCGCCCAGGCAGGATCGGTAGCGGCGAGCTCGCGCAAGCCGTCGGCAATCTGCCGTGGCACACTCTGCCCGAGCACAGCCGACTGGTCTTGCACAGCCGACTGATGCGCCACGGCGCTCAGGCGCAGGACCGCAGCGGTCAACGCCTGGCACGTGAGCGGTGCAAACGGCGCAGCAGTTTCAACGACTGGGGCGGTCAAGCTCTCGTCTCCTGCTGGCGGCTATGCGCGCTAGACTTCAATTTCAAGCAGATCGCACACGCGTTCGACCAAGCGGTCAATCGTGAACGGCTTCTGCATAAAATCATCCGCGCCCGCGGCGCGCAAATCTCCCACCTTGTCCTGCTCGATCATCCCCGAGATGCAGATGATCTTGACTGAATCCAGGGCGCTATCGCTGCGCACGCGTTGGCAGAAGGCCGACATCTTGTCGAGCACGGCGTGCACATCGGGGATGACATTCACGCCATCGACTTTGACCTCAGCTGTTCGCGGTGCGCGCAGGGCGGTGTGCAAGACCGCTCGATCCTCGGTGAC
>JBEBXX010000379.1:0-3804 GCA_040391435.1 Aureliella helgolandensis
AGCCGTGCCGTGCCGGTAAAGGCATCTTCTAACTGCGCACGCGGCGGCAACTTGACTTGCATCGCCTTTTCAAACGCGGCCAGCGACTCCGCGTCGTATCCCCAGCGGTCGCCAGCCCAAATCAACTGAGACTGATCATCCAGTTGCAAAGCGATGCCGCCGAAAGCAGGATGCCGACCGTAACGCTCTACAATATCCCGCAGCGTAGCACTGACCTCGGCCTGCACTCGCGGATTGAGCGGGTTATAACGCACTGTGCGCGACAACGTTCCGGACTCATTCAACCCCAGGGGTTGCTGCAGCAGCGATTCACGCGCGCCCTCATGCTCGAATTGAGCTAGACCGGGGAAAGCTGTATTGAGATCGAGCGCTAAGACCAGCTTCAAATTGGCGCGATCGAAGTACTGCAACATCAACTCAAGGGCATCTTTAATTTCCGGTGAACGTCCGTCAGAAAAAAATGTTCCGCTGTCGTAGCGGCAGTTGGGAGCGAGCCGCTGGCTGGGGAAGATGGCACCTCCCTCAGAGAATCCCTTTACTAACAGCGTGTTGGCTTCGCGCAGTTGCATCATCTGGCAGATGCGAACGATCGATTGTTGCCAGGTTGCCCATGACTCCAACGCGCGGCCGGTGGCCACGTCGACTTCGCGGCGGGCGGAAACGCTATCCGCTAACAGTGGCTTGTCCAAATTAATGCCCACCATGCGGCGCGGTGCGGTCAGTTCATTGCCGGTTGCCGGCCCACGGTCGGCCAAGGCAGACGATCTAGACGGCTGGATGGATGACATCTCTGCTCGTTCGAGCGTGACCTGGTATACCCCGGCATTCTCCACAGCGTGCATATTAGCCAGCAGTAAGTAGGCCTGCTCGCCGCGTGGCCAAAATACAATCTCATGCTCTGTATGCGCAGTGGCCAACACATTCGGTGCAGCTTTCCCACTGGTGGCATCCGCCGTCACGATTTGCCGTCGACGAACGACTAGACCCGAATCCAGACTCAACGGCGGGAACTCGCTCAAGGCATTGGTTTGCTGCAAGCTAATAGCCAACTCGATTGGACGGTCGGTCGGAACGCAAACTCGCAGTCGGTGCGGAAGGTTTTCCTGCAGGCCCTGCAATGGCAGCGCTAGCCAAGCCTTGGGAGCGAGACTGAGGCAGGAGCTTGATCGCGATTGATTGCCGCTTGTGTCGCTGAGCATGATTTCACGCTCGCCCAAACTCCCATGGCTGAGCGGTCGATTCATGGCACCTACCAGAGGATTATACGGCTGGAGCTTTTCCACAATCGCGGTGCCGTAGACCTTGCCGACACCGGGCAGCATCTCCAAGCTCGGTAGGGCGTCCATGCTGGGCAGCATGTCTGTCGAGGCCAGCCATGCCAGGCTACCGGTCTTGCTGGCGGCGAGCGGATCAATGGTGGCCATCAGTTTCCAGCCCGCAATGGCGACTGGCGCGGCCCCAGCATCAAAGACGACCAAGTCCAAGCGCCGCAGCACAGACGCTGGTGCACTCACCAGAGTGTTCAACATGCTGTTGCGGCGGTGCACTGCAACCTCCAGTCGATATGAGCCCTCTTGAGATGGCGTAGTCATTTCGACTATGGTCTCGGGAAAGCTGCCGTGCTCATCGATTACCAACGGCAGGGATTGTACTTGCCCGACCGCTTGGCCCGCTTGAGAAATGATTCGAAGCTCCGCGCTGGCCGCACCGGAGGGCAGACCAGTCCGATTGCCGGTGAGCTTGAGCCGCCATGTCTGTGCGGGCGAAAGGATCTGCGAAACGGGCTCGGAGACAATTTGCACTCGATCTAGGACTTGCCGGCTAATGGCCAATCGACTACCACGCTCATCCAGGGGCTGCAGCCACTCGCCCTGCAGGAGCTCCTCCAAGGTAACTTGGAACTCGCGCGCCGCTCCACCCAGCGGATCATCTATGCGCAGCTTAACCAGACTCTCAAGCTTGCCCTGAACCTGCACATCCACACCACCGAAGGTGGCTGGACTGTGCGGCCGAAGCTCGAGGCGGTCAGCCGCCGAGTTGCTGATTTTGCCGATGGAGTCCTGTTGCAAACTGAGATTGCGGACGAATTTAAGGCTCCCGTTGGCAATTGAGATCTCCCCAGCATATGGCCGCGGAACATCGCCACCCCAGACTATGCGCAGTTCGCAGAGCACTGAGGGTGTGAGTTTTGAAGCGCTCGCCTGCAGCGCCACTTGGCCTGCCAGCGGGTTGGCACAAGCGAGCCAGACGCAAGCTCCAGCCAGTAGCAGCCAGCTACGCACGACTGGCTGGCTGGCTAAGGAGCTTGTCGGAGCGAGACTGGTGGGAGCCAGCTTCGAGTGGGTTACAGCTTGTGCGACGTGTGGACGTCGGAGTCCGACAGTCATCGAAATTCTTCGAAGTAGTTGATGGAAAACAGCAGCGAAAAGGGCAGCAATCGCAGACTGCCAACTCGGCTTGTAGCATACTTTCCAAAAACTTCCCACATCGGTTTGGTTAAAATCTCCGCCTCAATTGCTGGTTACCCACAGGACCGACATAGTCCGGCCAAGAATGCCAGGCATACCACGCTGGCGCGTACTCTTGGTTAACACCTCTATTGCATACGACCCGCTTAGCGTCGCGGCGCTAAGTCGGGTCGATAGCTTACTTTTAATAAGGCGAACCGGTTACTTCGAATGCTCGGGATTGGCGACGCCCACAATGCCTATAGCTATACGTCCGCCAGCATCGCCGGTGGGTTGTGTGAACTTATCTTCATCGGCGTGCACTACGACACCATGCCCAATGATCGAGTGGGGACCGTTGATCGAAGCGATCTTATCGGTGAAGTCGATCTTGGCTACGCCGTCTTCACCGGCTTCGATGTTTCCAAAATCCCCTGCGTGTCGGTCCTCCCCTTCGCGGTGTCCGTGTTGAGCGCCTGTGGGATTGAAGTGGCCCCCAGTGGACATGCCCTTTTCAAGATCACGCACATCGCCGAATTCGTGAATATGGAAGCCGTGCTTACCCGGCGACAAGCCTTTGACGGTACCGCTCACGTGCAGCAAATCTCCTTGGCGGTCAAAGCGAATGGTACCTGTCACGCCGCTCTTGCCAACAGCATGCAGAACGCACACCGCGTGCTCAACTTGAGGTTGGTCGGCGTCGTGTCCGTCTCCATCAGCGTGGGGAACTACGGGCTTCTGTACGACGCGTGTTTCGTGCTCGGTACCAACTGCCGGCGGGGCTGTTGGCCCATGTTTTTCCATCACTTCCTGGGTATCGGTAGTCGAGGTGGTGTCGACAACTCCCGTAGTTCCATCGCTGGCGTTAGGTTTGTCGGCCGGGCCAGTTAGCGAAACTTGATTGCCGAGTTCGTCGCAGCCAGTGAGCACGAGTGCAAGCAGTGCTAGCGTGCTGAGTGAGCGAAGCATAAATGTTCTCCATGTATTTCCGAGTGTCCGTCCAGCTGGCAGCGCACGTCGCTGTCCACAATTCGTAAGTATAGCGGTTGTTGCAAACCTGGTGCCATGTGCGGTGGAGTATGCTTCCAGCTTGCGAGTGGCGTATGCTTCCAGCTTGCGAGTGGCATATGCTTCCAGCTTGCGAGTGGCGTATGCTTCCAGCTTGCGAAGGCTGGCAAGCAGGATGCATACCCCACGGTGGCGTAAGCTTCTAGCTTGCGAAGGCTGGCAAGCAGGATGCATACCCCACCGCGGCGTATGCTTCCAGCTTGCGAATAGAGAAAGCAGGGCACATAACCACCTTTGCGCGAAAATCGTGCGGCGTGCGCGATAATCAAACAGCAGGCTCGCAAGTTTC
>JBEBXX010000380.1:0-3802 GCA_040391435.1 Aureliella helgolandensis
GATGTGCCGCCCGCTGGGCTAAGGGAATGAACTGAGTGATAAAAATGAACTGAGTAATATGGCAACTGATCGGGGAGCGATCGGTGACAATGTGATCGGGGGGCGATCGGCGACAAACTGATCGCGGAGCGATAAGCGACAAACTGATCGCGGAGCGATTGGTGAATGTGAGCTAGGTGAGCTGTTAGGTCTTGATTAACTTTAGCAACTCTTCGGTGCTCAGCTTGCCGCTGCGGTCGGTGCCTTCAAGAAGGCTCTCGGCGAGGTCGCGCTTGGTGGCGTGCAGCTCCAAAATCTTCTCTTCTATCGTGCCGGCCAAGACCATCCGGTAAATCGTCACCGGGCGCTGCTGGCCGATGCGATGAGCGCGGTCTGAGGCTTGGTCTTCCACCGCGGGATTCCACCACGGATCCAGGTGGATCACGTAATCAGCCGCGGTCAGATTCAAGCCGGTGCCGCCAGCTTTCAAGCTGATCAAAAACACCTCGCCCTCGCCAGCTTGAAAGGCATCGACGCTCTGCTTGCGAACCCGCGCGGGCGTGCTGCCATCGAGGTACTGGTACGTGATGCCGAGCTGATCGAGCTGCTCGCGGACCAACTGCAAGTGATCGACAAACTGACTGAAGATCAGCGCTCGATGATGCCCGCTGCGGAGCTCGTCGATGGTCTCGAGCACCTGCGCCAGCTTGGAACCGGCGATGGTCGATTCGGGCAAGACCAGCTTCGGGTGACAACAGGCGCGGCGCAGTCGCATGATCTCGCCCAAAATTTGCAGCGGCTTCGGCTGGCCATCCGCAGCTTCCGACAATTTCTCAATCGCGCGCAGCCGGACCGCTTCGTAAAACGCAGCCTCTTCGTCACTGGGCTCAATGCGCAGCGTCGTTTCGGTTCGCGGCGGCAATTCGCTCAACACCTGCGCCTTGGTCCGCCGCAGTATGAACGGTGCGACCAAGCGCTTTAATCCGCTGCGGGCCGCACGATCGCCGTCGCGCTCAATCGGAATCGCAAATCGCGATTGAAAACTCTCCGCGCTCCCCAGTAGACCAGGATTCAGAAAGTCCATCAGATTCCAAAGCTCGCCCAAATGGTTCTCCATCGGCGTGCCAGTCAGCAAGAAACGCGCGTCGGCGGTCAACCGTTTTGCCGCCTTGGATCGCTGAGTTGCGGCGTTCTTGATGGCTTGAGCTTCATCCAATACCAAAGTGTGAAAATCGATCTTCTCAAGCTTGTCAATTTCGTTTTGCATCAATCCATAGGAACACAACACAACGTCGTAAGGGGCCAGCGAATCGAGCAATTCCGCGCGCGACGATTCAGCCAAGATGCGCGGCTTGAGTGTCGGCGCAAAACGCGTGATTTCATCCTGCCAGTTGTGCACCACGCTCGTCGGCGCAATCACAATCGCCGAACCATCGACGGCGCGCTGCAGCAGTACAGCCAGCGCTTGAACGGTTTTACCCAAACCCATGTCATCGGCCAAACAACCACCGACTCCCCAGGCGGCCAAGCGCTGCATCCAGCCGATGCCCTCCTGCTGATAGGGCCGCAATTCGGCTTGAAACGTGTCGGGAATGCAAACTTCCACCTCGGTCGACGCCCGCATGCGCTGGATGCACTTTTTCCAGTGCGCATCGGAGGTGACCTTCATCTCACCGAGGTCTTCGAGCAGTGCGGCGTGAACCGCACCAAACCGCAACTTCCCCTTGGCCGAACGCCAGTCGCCAAACAATCGCAAGTCGTCGATCCGCTGGCGCAGACTGTCCGTCAGCGCTAGGAATTCGCCGTCAGCGAGCTTGACAAAACGCCCAGGCGAAACTGAGGCCAACTCCAACAATTGCAACAAATCGATGCTGCGATTGGCGTCGAATTTCAACTCACCCGAAGCGGCAAACCAATTGCGATCGCGGCCAATGCGAACTCGCATCATCGACTCGCTCGCCCTGCCGGCCAGTCGCAGCGAACGCTCTTTGGGCCAATGCACGGCGACTACTTGGCTGTCGACCAGCGGTTCCAGTTCGAGCAAAAGATCGAGAGCTTCGAACGGGGTGGGAAACGTCGCCGTCCAGGAATCGGTCATGTGACTCGCCAACACAGCGCATTGATCGATCAAGACTTGTGCATTTTGGGCCTCCTTGGACAGGTCGCGATTGGCCGATGTGGCCTGGCCGTCGATCGTCGCAAACAATGTCCCGCCACCTTCGCCGGGACGACAGGCAGGTCCGGACGTGCCGAACGGTTGAACGTAGAGCTCGGCCCGTAACCCATCGCCGCTGGGGAGCAGATGCAAATGCAACTGCGGATCGCCCTGGACCTTCTTGGCTAGTGTAATGCTGGGTACGTCTGAAGCGTCTGCATCTTGGCTGGATCGCCCTTTGCCGCCGCGACCTCCCTTACCAGTGCTCTTTTGTGCCTGTTCAAAATCGTCGATTTCCGAATGGATCGTCACCAGCGATGCAAGTTGGGTAATCGTTTCGAGCACTCTGCGGGAAGCCGAGATGGGCACGCGCAATCCGCTGCCGAGCATCGGCTGCAGCGCTTGATGCGCAGATTCCAGTAGCGTGATGGCGATTTGATGCGGTCCAGTCTTTTCAAACCGCACGTTATGGTCCCTGTGAGGCTTCGGATCCAGGAACAATTCAATCTGCGCATCGCCATGCTTGCGGACAACCAGCGAAATCGGCTTCTCGACGATCTCCAGCGGTTGCTCACGCTGGTCGGGGAAAAAGATGCGGGGATGTCCAATCAGAGCGCGTGCGCCAGACAGCGATTCAAAACGGGTGTACTCTTCGGGATAGCCGGACGAACCTCGCTCCGTCCAATGCTGCATGGTTTGGCAAAGCTGGCGGTCTTCCGGTGTTAGAAACGCGAAGTCCGAACCGGCATATTCGTGAAACAGACGGGACAATCCGACTTTGCGTCCCTTGGACCACTGCGCCCCTTGCCGCACCTGATGAAACACCTCTAGCTGAAATTCATGCGAGTTGTGATAGATCTCATAAATCAATCGTTCTGTCGGCTCGCCACCAGCCATCGTCGCAGGCGCGTCCTTTTGATCTTCGCCTAGCGAAGCGATCGCGTCCAACGTGCGCGACCAAGCGGGTTCTGGCTGGACCAAGTCGATCAAAGTAGTCGTGCCGAGCGAGCGATGAAGATCCTCGGCAAGGGCTTGTTGCTTAGCAGCCGTGGCCGATCTTAATCGTCCAGCAGCCGCATGCACCTCGGCGGCGATCCAGCCACATCCGCCTGTACGGAACTTGTCGGCAGTTTCGATCAGACTATTTATTTGAGCGGTGCCGTCGCTGTCACTCGCCAGCCAGACCTGCAGATATCCAGCGGCCCATCTGGCGAGCGGAGAGTGGGCGTCGGATTTCAAGTGGGCCATGATCTCGACAGCACTTCCGGGCGAACCGAGGAACAGTAGACCTTGCTGGGAGATGGCAAACGCGTCGCCGTATGGTACTGCAGCAGGCTTAAAGGCCCTCATTGTCGCGACGAGTGCACTTCCTCGGCTCACGCTAGAATGGCCCGCAAAGCCGCCGAAAGTTGCCAGCAGCGAAGGAAAACCACCGAGTTTAGTCAGTGCCCGCTTGCTAGCGCGAGTGTCCAGCGTCACTGCCAGCAGCGAGAAGGCTTTGTCATAATCCCCTTGAAGCAGCCGTGAACAGCCTTCAACGTCGCGCATCTTGCCTGCGGTCTGCGTGCCAATTCGTTCCAGCAGCCCAAGGTCGCCCGAGGCCACGGCCCACTCGAGCAGTCGTGGCAGCAGCCCCGTAGGCAGCTCAGCATAATCGTCGAGCATCTG
>JBEBXX010000381.1:0-3802 GCA_040391435.1 Aureliella helgolandensis
GCACGACGCCCGAGCCGGTTGCCTCCAAAGCCATCGTCGATGGCCGGCCAGGCATCGTGGTGGCGGCTCTGCTCAGGCCCGAATTCCGCATCGACCAGTGGTCCATCGCGGCCGAGCAAAAGATCCAGGAATTTCAGCAGCGTCTGCCGAGCGGAATTAAGTTGGATGTGCTCATGCATCAGCAGCGCTACGTCGATGACCGCATGTACGCACTATTGAAAAATCTGCTGATGGGCGTGTCAGCCGTCGCCTTGGTGACGTTTGTGGTGGTCGGTTGGCGCAGCTCGCTCTTGGTCACTGCCACTTTACCGCTGGCTGCGTTAATCGTGCTGGCGGGCATGCGCATCTTGGCCATTCCCATCCATCAGGTGTCGATTACCGGCCTGATCCTGGCTATGGGATTATTGATCGATAATGCAATTATCTCCGCCAACGAGATCGACATAAGCCTGCAGCGCGGCTTAGCTCCGATCGATGCGGTGAGGGATATGGTCTCGCGATTGTTTGCCCCGCTGTTGGCGTCGACGATCACGACAGCGCTAGCCTTTGCGCCCATTGCGCTGATGGAAGGCCCGGCGGGAGAGTTTGTCGGCTCGATCGCCTTGACGATCATGCTGGCAATTTTCAGTTCGTTGTTTCTAGCCTTAACCGTGCTGCCCGCCTCAGCCGCTTGGCTGCATCGCGACCACCGTCGCAGCGAAAACGAACATTTTCTCGGCACGCTGTTGGCTGATGGCTTGCGTCTGCGTTGGCTGGAGGTCGTCTATACGAAAATGCTGGCTTGGTTGGTGTCACATCCTTGGTATGGCGTAAGTCTAGGATGCATATTGCCAGTGGCCGGCTTCGTGGCAGCCACGCAACTGAGCGAACAATTCTTTCCTCCGGCGGATCGCAACCAGTTCCATATTGAGCTCGAGCTGTCACCGGGCAGTTCGTTAGCGCGCACCGAGCAGGTTGCTCGTGAAGTTGACGGTGTGTTGATGGCCGAGTCGCGGATAGCGCACACCGCTTGGTTTTTGGGGGAGAGCGCTCCACCGTTTTACTACAACATCATCGCCCGCCGCAAGAATTCACCCAACTATGCCCAAGCTATCGTCACGCTCGGCGATGATGGACGGCCGCTGGAATTGATCCGTGCGCTGCAGCGGCGATTGGACGAAGAGTTCCCCGAGAGCCGGCTGCTGGTCCGGCAGCTTGAGCAGGGGCCGCCATTTGACGCGCCTTTGGAGCTGCGGCTCTTTGGCAGCGACTTGGAGCAACTTAAAATTCTCGGGGAGAACCTGCGCGAGCTGGCCACGCAGATCCCCGATGTTCTGCATACGCGGGCGGCGCTCAGCGATATGCGCCCGGTAGCGACCGTCTCGGTCGATGCTCGCCAAGCGGATTGGGCGGGCCTATCGGAGTCAGAGATCGGCGAGCAGCTCTTTGCGCGGCTCGAAGGCTTGCCCGCGGGTTCCATCATCGAGCAAGTCGAAGAGATACCGGTGCGCGTGCGCATGGCCGGCTCCCAGGATCATTCGCTCGAACAACTGGCCGCCGTCGGCTTGTTCACCGCCGCGCTGCCCGGTCGGGCTGGGCAGACGCTTTACAATCAGCCTCTGGCGGGCGGCTCGGTCGGCGGCGACAAACGAGGGCTTGGCCCGCAGGCCCCCGAGACGGTGCCCGTGCGGAGTGTAGCGACCATTGAACTGAACCCGCAGCGAGCTGTCATCACGCGCTTCAACGGCCGGCGCATGAATGAAGTGCAAGGCTTCATCACGGCCGGCACGCTCCCCTCTAAAGTGCTGCAACAGTTGGAAGAGCGGATCGCGGCGAGCGATTTCGAACTGCCGCCCGGCTACACTCTGGAGCATGGTGGCGAGGCGTCGGAGCGCGACACGGCGGTGGGACGCCTGATGGCCAACGTGTCGGTGCTCGCAGTCGGCATGGTGGCTTCGTTAGTCTTAGCCCTGGCTTCGTTCCGCTTATCGCTGTTGATCGGATTGGTCGCCGCCCTGAGTATTGGGCTAGGCATGGGCGCTTTGTGGCTGTTTGGTTATCCCTTTGGATTCATGGCGATCATCGGAACTATGGGGTTGGTGGGCATCGCTATCAACGATTCGATCGTAGTGGTGGCCGCCTTGTCGGACGACCCCGAGGCTCGCCGGGGTGACGCGGGGGCAATTGTTCAGCGGGTGTTGGAAGTCACGCGGCACGTGTTGGCTACCACGGCCACGACCGTCGTTGGCTTCATGCCGTTGGTAATCGCCGGGGGAGATTTTTGGCCACCGCTGGCGGTGTGTATCAGCGCGGGGGTGAGTGGTGCTACACTGATTGCCCTGACGCTTGTCCCGTGCGCATTTCGCCTGATGAGCCTACGCCGCGCATTTGGGAGTTAGGTTCGCCCGGCGGCTTGGACTAAATCCGTCTGCTTTACTTCGTTTTCGATAGATTCCACTAAAGACCGTAGGCGGCCAGTTGCGTGTTAAAGCGATTGCTCAAAACTGTAGCGGTTCTTAGCACTATTTGCATAGGAGTGCTGATATTGTTGAAGCTCTTGGAAACCGCCTTGCTCTACCCTGCTCCGCCGCGGGAGCACGGAGATTGGCAGGCGGATTGGCTGGACCATGAAGACGTTCATTTCACTTCGTCCGATGGCACTCCGCTACACGGTTGGTATTGTCCGAGAGCGGATGCGGAAGTCAGCATATTGCTATGCCATGGAAACGGGGAGAACGTTTCGAATCTAGCTGAAGAGCTAGACTTCTTGCGCAGTAAGTTTCGAGCCAACGTGTTTGCATTTGATTATCGCGGCTATGGCCAGAGCCAAGGGCGTCCGTTTGAAGCTGGCATTCTAGCCGATGGCGAAGCTGCGCAGCGATGGCTGGCCGAGCGTACGGGCCAGCAGCCCGATCAGCTAGTCCTGTGGGGCCGCTCGTTGGGCGGTGCCGTCGCAGTGCACCTGGCCGCTCAGCTAGGTGCCTCCGCACTTATCCTCGACCGCACCTTCAGTTCGATGGTTGACGTGGCGTCTAGCCATTACCCGTGGCTTCCCGTGCGCAGCGTGTTACGCAATCGCTATCCGTCGATTGACAAACTGCCGCTCTACACTGGACCGCTGATGCAGATCCACGGCCGGCCCGACCAGATCGTCCCCTATAAATTCGCCGAGGCATTGTTTGCCAGTAGTCGCTCGACGAATAAGCAATTTATTTCATCGGACAGTCTCGGTCACAATGATCCCTGGCTCAGCGAGTATTATCAACGCGTACACGATTTTTTTTTGCGTCATGCCGCCAACCGTAATTCATAGACCGGCTGGGCCGGCGGAGCGGGTTGCGAGATAGTCGCCGGATCGCTCCGTCGATCCGCTAACGGTTCAGTGCAGCCGACCGCGGAGCGGTCGGGCGACTATGGCTAGCCGGGGCAACGTCGGTAGTGGTACTGCCCGGCCTCCAGCCTGGCCTTCTTGGGATTGTCTGCAATGTAAGTACGCAAGTAGTCATACTGCTCGGGGCTGCGGACCAAGTGATCGAACGGATCGGATTGCCAAAAGTGACCACACTTTCCAATCCTCCGATTGATCACGTGTGCGGTGTAATGCATCCACGAAGTGCACTGCTTGCTCATCGTTTTTTCGTCTGGAAACGCTGCCAACAGATGGACATGATTCGGCATCACAACGAAATCTCCCATTCGATAACGATTGCGGTCAAAATGCACGAGCGAATCGGCCACGATCTTTGACAAGGCCGGATCGCGCATCACACACGCTCCTAAACATTCATCGAGCTGCGTGTCACGAATCCTATTGAACTCCTCG
>JBEBXX010000382.1:0-3783 GCA_040391435.1 Aureliella helgolandensis
TGCCATGGGTACAACTCTGAACACGGGTAGCCGAATCGCTCCCCGGATTTGGCTATCCGTTCCATTGCATGCGATTTATTACTCACGCTGGCTGTTCGTACGCAAACACACCGACAATGCCTCTTGCCGTGGACTATAAAGCTGTGCCGGAACATCTGCTGGTCTTTGCACGCTTCCCAGAAGCTGGCAAGACCAAGACGCGGCTCATACCCGCAGTGGGAGCTGAGCGAGCGGCGGCGATCTCCAGACAGCTCACCGTGCACACATTCGAGACCGCTCAGTGTTTCGCTGCGCAGCGGGGCTGCCTGCTAACGATCTGTTTCAGCGGCGGATCGCAGGGGATGATGCAAGCCGAGTTTGGTAGAGAGCAGCATTACGCCGAGCAGCTCGGCTTGTGCTTGGGCAGTCGCCTACGGCATGCTACGCAGCAGGCGTTCGACGACGGAGCCCGACGCTTGGTAGTCATCGGTACTGATTGTCCCGACCTCGCAGCGGCAGATTTAACAGCGGCCTTTGATGAACTAATGTCGTCCGATGTGGTTCTTGGACCAGCCCGCGACGGTGGCTATTACTTGATCGGTCTGAGCCGCCAACAACCTCACTTGTTCCACAACGTCGACTGGGGAACCGACCGCGTGCTGCAGCAGACCAAGGCCGCGGCCTATGCCGGCCACAGCAGCGTGGCGCAGCTTAGGCCGCTTGCAGACATCGATGAACCCGAAGACTTGATCCTGCTGCGCTCTCCCGCTCGGCCCCGCTTGGCGAATCTCTTCAGCACTACGCCAGAGCGTTTGTCCATCGTTATCCCCGCGCTCAATGAGGCACAACGCTTGCCCGAGACACTGCGCGCGATGGCGGCCGGTGCATCGCTACAAGTCACCGACGCATCGCTGGAAGTGATCGTCGTGGACGGTGGCAGCAGCGACGCAACGCTTGAAATTGCCCAGCAGCATGGCTGCCAGACACTGGTCAGTCGACCCGGACGGGCGCGGCAAATGAATGCTGGTGCGGCACTTGCCACAGGTGAGAACCTGCTGTTCCTGCACGCCGACACGCTGCTACCCAGCGGATATCAACCAGCCATCGAAGACTGTCTTTCGGCCGGATGCATCGCCGGCGCCTTTCGCTTGAGTATCGCTGACAGTTCGTCCAGTTTGCGGTGGGTTGCCTGGGGTGCCAACGCGCGTGCCCGCTACCGACAATTCCCCTACGGTGATCAAGGGCTGTTTCTCCGCAGCCACGATTTCTTCCGTCTCGGTGGCTACTGCGACTTGGCTATCATGGAGGACTTTGAACTTGTCCAGCGACTGCGTCGACGCGGTCGCGTGGGGCTGCTCGATCAGTCGATCTGTACCTCTGCCCGGCGTTGGCAAAAGCGCGGCGTGCTGAAAACCACTCTGATCAATCAACTGTGCATCGCCGCCTACCGCCTCGGCTGCTCCTCCACCACCATCGCCAAGCTCTATCGCTAGTGTCGTGGATCGCTCCGCGATCCTTGCTCCTAACTCAAACCGAAAAACTAATCCAGCCCCGTTTCATCATTCACAGCGCTATTGCACTACCACAGCGATCGGATCGCGGAGCGGCGACACTCGAATGTTGACGCAGACGCGCGGGGTGCTGCCCACGCGGTTTAACAAACTGAAGAGGCTTCGTAAGCTTCTAGCTTGCGCCACCTTTCAGACCTGTTCAGTCTGCAGCCTGCATCGTCTACACTCAGAGCATTGCTTCCGCTCGATATCACCCCTCGCGCATGAGAGTTCCCAGCATGAAGCCCGCACCGATCCTATTTGCTCTGCTCTCGCTTCCCGCCATGCTGCTGCAGCTCAGCTTGTTGCATGCGGCTTCACCACCGAACGTGGTGGTCATCTTCTGCGACGATCTGGGCTATGGTGATCTGGCTTGTTTCGGGCATCCGACAATTGCCACCCCGAATCTTGATCGCATGGCCAGTGAGGGTCAGAAATGGACTGAGTTTTACGTGGCGGCCAGCGTGTGCACTCCCAGTCGCGCTGCGTTGCAGACTGGCCGCTACCCGATTCGCAGCGGCATGTGCAGCGGCACGCGGCGAGTGCTGTACCCAGATTCCGTCGGCGGGCTGCCTGCCTCTGAGATAACTGTCGGCGCAGTGCTCAAGGCACAAGGCTACGCGACGCACGCCATCGGGAAATGGCACCTTGGTCACCTGCCACAATATCTCCCCACCAATCATGGCTACGACACTTATTTCGGTATTCCCTATTCCAATGATATGGACTTGGTCAAAGACGCCCCTCGAGACAGGTCGCGGTTTTGGGAACCCAAGAACGAATACTGGGACTTGCCGCTGCTGCGTGGCAAGCAAATCGTCGAGCGACCCGTCGATCAACATACCATCACGCGGCGATATACCGAGGAAGCGGTCCAGCGCATTCGCGAGAGCAAACAGCAGCCGTTCTTCATCTACTTGGCGCACAATCTACCGCACGTACCGCTGTTCGTCTCCGATGAGTTCGCTGAGACCAGTCGACGAGGGCTCTACGGCGACGTCATCGCAGAGATCGATTGGTCGGTCGGCCAAGTGCTGCAAACACTGCGCGACGAGGGGTTGGCTGAGAACACGCTGGTCGTGTTCACGTCGGACAATGGACCGTGGCTAACTTTTAAGACCCACGGTGGATCCGCGGGTCTGCTGCGCGATGGCAAGGGCTCGACATGGGAGGGGGGCATGCGAGAGCCCACTATCTTTTGGTGGCCTGGCAAGGTTCAGCCCGGCGTCGTCCGCGAGATGGGGAGCACGCTGGACCTGCTGCCGACGTTTGCCGCGCTGGCCGGAAGCCAACTGCCCAGCGACCGCACGCTCGATGGCTACGACCTCAGTCCTACGCTGTTCGAAAACCTTCCCAGCCCTCGACAGTCGATGATCTATTATCACGGTCAAGAAGTATTTGCCGTGCGGCAGGGGATGTACAAAGCCCATTTCCAAACCAAAACATCGTACACCGGCCAGCGCGAGGCCGTGTCGCACAACCCTCCCCTGCTATTCCAGCTCGGCCACGATCCGTCGGAAAAGCACGATATTGCCCTGGAACACCTGGATATCATCGAAGATCTTCGCCGGCTTAAGGCCGAGCACGAAGCCAGCGTCGTGCCCGTCGAGAATCAGTTGGAAAAAACGTAAACTCTGGCTCGGCCTTGCGGCTGCCTTTTATCGTCGACTCAGCAGTCAACGCGCGCCGGTTTCTCGCCTTCGCGTATGCGCGCGCATTGCGGACGGCTCCACTGCGCAGCCGCTCGATTCAAATGCTTGACTTGGTCATTGGTAGGGGGTATTCTCGCAGCTTGGTTCGAATTTTTAGCTTGCCCAACAGACGGTTCCCAGAGAGTAGCCATGCATCGATCACACGCGCGCCGGTTAGTAATCGTTCTCGCCGTTTCTGCCTGCCTATGGAGCACCCAGGTTGTCTATCGCGATGCACTAGCCGGTGAGCCAAGCGGCCAGCTCGCGGCGTTCGCCAAGTCTAGAACTTGGTCGGATGCCACAGGCAAATTCAAAATAGAGGGGCAGCTCAAATTCGCCTCGGCTGACGAGGTCCAACTGACTCAGGCTAGCGGCAAGACACTGAAGATAGCCGTTGAAAAGCTGAGCACCATCGACCAACAGTTTGTACGGCTATTTCTGGAGACCGAACAAATGCTGGGTAGCTCCGCGGGTGCTGCCGAGGACCCGTTCCAAGTGGTCGAGGAGGCGACTGCCAGCGCCGCCCCTGCGCCGTCTGCCCCTGCGCCGTCTGCCACTGCGCC
>JBEBXX010000383.1:0-3781 GCA_040391435.1 Aureliella helgolandensis
GCATTTGAACGAGACGATGCGGCTGCCGGGGTACTCATAATCGATCTGCATGCTGTCCCACATCTCACTATCTTCCGGTCGCGTGAAGCGGCCGCCACCACCGTAAGCCGAGATCGGGGCGGAGTCCATGACCCAGTTCATGGTATCGATGTTGTGCACGGCCTGTTCGCAGATTTGGTCGCCACTGAGCCAGATAAAGTGCATCCAGTTGTAAAGCTGGTATTCCGTATCGCTCATACCGGGTTCGCGGTTTTTGTACCAAATGCCGTTGGAGCAATACCGCGTGACAGCGCTCACGATGTCGCCGATGGCGCCCGCTCGAATCTGTTCGACGGCACCAATATAGTTGACCTGCCTACGGTACTGGGTGCCGGTGACGATCGCCGTCTTATTGGCCTCGGCTTGCTCGTGGGCTTTCAGACACAAGTGATAGCCGGCGGCGTCAATACAGGTCGGTTTTTCGGCAAACACGTGTTTGCCGGCAGCCACCGCTTCGTTGATATGGTATGGACGAAATCCAGGTGAGGTAGTCAGGATGACCACGTCGACTTCTGGATCATCTAGCACGCGTTTGTAAGCGTCCAGACCGCTGTACATCTTGTCGTCAGCCACGTCGACTTTTTCAGCAAAGCGTTTGCCCATCGCGCGCCGCAAGTTCTCGCACTTGGCGGCGTCCAGGTCGGCCGCTGAAACGAATTTGATATTCTCATTGATGGTCAGCGAATCGAGGATCGCGCCACTGCCTCGACCTCCACAGCCCACGACGGCAATGCGCAGTTCCTGCGTCTCTTCGGCTCGGGCGGTCGAAGTATGGACCATCGAGCTCAGGGCCGCTGAGGCAGCCGCCGAGGTGCCGAGAAAGTTGCGACGAGTGGTAGCGGACGGTTGGTTCGGTTTAGATTGGGCTGGGGTAGGTTTAGCCATGGAAGGAGGTCTCGTGGAGGACTAAGTGGTGAAACGTCCATTGTAACTCAAAAACCAGGCTTTATGTCGAAAGTCGCCAAACCGCTCCGCCGGTTTGTACAATCAACTCCGACCGACGGAGCGGTCGGGCGACTGTAAATTCTCGTTCTATAAACTATGCACTCTCGCGGGCAGGTGGCTGAAAGTAGGCCGGAGTGATCTCCTGCAACGCCTCCGCAGTCTTCTCAACAGCGTAGACGATCTGCTCTTCGGAATGCGTGCAACTGATGAAAAATCTCAGGCGGGCAGCGGTCTCCTCCACGGCGGGGTAGAGGATGGGTTGCACATTCACCCCAGCTTGGAACAACTTGTGAGACAACAACAGTGCGTGCAGCGAATTTCCAGTGATCACCGGGATGACTGGTGTGTCGCGAGAATCACCCGTATTGAGTCCCAAGCGTTTGGCTTCGCTCAAGAACAAACGCGCACGCGCTTGCAGCGTTTTGACGCGTTCCGGGTGAGCCTTGAGAGTCTTTAGCGAAGCCAAGGCGGCAGCCGTATTGGTGGGTGAGAGTCCGACGCTGAACACAAAGCCAGGTGCGGTGTATTTGAGCAGTTCGACCAAGGCCTTGCTACCGGCAATGTAGCCGCCGCAACTGCCGAACGACTTGCTGAGCGTTCCCATCCAAATGTCGACTTCGCTACCGTCGATTCCGAAATGCTCGCCGATGCCGCGGCCGGTGGGCCCCATGGTGCCGATCGAGTGGGCCTCGTCGACCATCAACCAGCATTTGTGACGCTTCTTAATTTCGATGAATTTAGGCAGGTCCGGGTAGTCGCCATCCATGCTATAGACGCCTTCGATAACCACCAGAATGCGGCGGTAACTTGTGCGGGTTTCAGCCAGTGCGCTCTCCAGGGCTTGCCAATCATTGTGCGGGAACGGACGACGCCGCGCACCAGACAGGATTGCGCCTTGCACGATGCTATTGTGGGACAGCGCGTCGTGGACGATCAGATCGCCTGGGCCGACCAAATGGCCGATGGTGGTTTCGTTGGTCGCATGACCGCCGATCATCACCACAGCATCCTCGGCGCCGACCCATTCTGCCAAGCCCTTTTCGAGTTCGCGGTGGATGGTCTTTTCACCACTGACCAAGCGCGATGCGCTCACGCTGGTGCCGTATTGTTGTGTAGCTTTGATCACCTCAGCGGTCACTGCCGGGTCGCCTGACATGCCCAAGTAATTGTAGGATGCAAAGCTGATCAACTCGCGTCCATCGATAACCGTCGTATCGCGGACCGTGCCGTGATGTACGGAGAAGTAGGGATTGGGCACACCCGTCAATTCAAATTGGGCTTGGGTGCGCTTCAGTCGGCGATACTCAGGCAGTTGATCGAAGCAGTAGTCCTCGTCCTCGACTTGGCGGTTATCGGCGGGCTTGAGTCCGCTTTCCGTCGGCGCTAAATCGCGGCGAATGCGTTTCTTGCCTAGATAGCGCTCGATAGCCATGGCTACCTCGCGAACGGTCTCGATCTCCGGCAGCACGTGCTCTGGAAATCTACCGTCGAAGGTCTGCTCTAATGAATGCACGATTTGCATGCGTTCCAGGCTGTCCAGCCCCAGGTCCAGCACGATGTTGGTATCAAGATCGAGTTGCTTGGCTCGCTCTTGGGCGACCGCGCGAATAGCGTCGGTAACGATGTCGACGATCTCATGATCGGGCTGAACATCAGTGGCAGGCGCGTCAGCCACCGCCAAGTGACCGTTGCCGCTGGGTCGATAATTCGACGCGGCGATCATCGGCTCGCTCTCCGGCAAATCGATCTCCCAGGCCTTCCACTGCGCGACGATTTTGAGCGACCCTCGCGAAAATTCATCGCGGCAAGCGTGCCGCTGGATCTTACCGCTGGAGGTCCTGGGGAGCGTACCAAAGCGGACCAGCACCACAGCTTCCGGTGGTAGCTCGTGTTGCTGAGCCACCGCGCGGCGGACCGCCACGATGACTTCATCCCAGTTGGTAACTTCGCGCCGCGTTTGCACTTCAGCCGCAATGATCAAACGCTCACGATCCTCGGCGGTGTCGGCAAAAGCCGCGATCAAGCCGCTCTGCATAATGGGATGGGCTTGCTCTACGGTCTGTTCGATATCCTGCGGATAGCGATTCACACCGCGAACGATGATCATGTCCTTAAGGCGCCCGGCGACAAACAATTGCCCCTCGTGCAGAAAGCCCAAGTCGCCGGTCCGCAGAAAGGGGCCGAGCCCGCCGTCGGTGTGCGCGCCGAACGTCTCTTGGGTGATTTCGTCGCGTTCCCAGTAGCCTTGGCCGACGCTGGAGCTGCTGATCCAAATCTCGCCAATGCGATCGTCGTCGAGAATTATGGATGTCTCTGGATCGACAATGATGAGCTGCTCGCCGGGCAACACTTGACCGCTGGCCACCAGCTCGCGGCCTTCCGCGTCGCCTGGCTCGCGGACTACAACCTGCTGCCGATCGAGGGCCTGCGAATCAAAGTTGCCGATAACCGGCGGTTCCGCTTGCGGCCCGCCCGAGACGATCAGGGTGGTTTCGGCCATGCCGTAGCATGGTAGAAAGGCTGCATGTCGGAAGCCCACGCGGGCGAAACGCTCGGAGAACTGGTGCAGCGTGGCTGCTCGCACCGGTTCTGCACCGTTGAAAGCCGTCTGCCAACTACTTAGGTCGACACCCTCGAGCTCTTCGTCAAGAATCTTGTCGACGCACAACTGGTAGGCGAAATTCGGCCCGCCGCTGGTGGTAGCGCCATAGCGCGAAATTGTACGGAACCAGCGAATGGGCTTCTGCAGAAAAGCCATGGGACTCATCAGTACCACGGGCCGTCCGATGAATACCGA
>JBEBXX010000384.1:0-3779 GCA_040391435.1 Aureliella helgolandensis
CGGTCTCTAAACCAACTTCCCCCTCTGCTTCGACCCCGCGCTCGCCATCACCCACCTCCCTACCCTGCTCCTTGCGCCCCAGCTCACATAGCTCAGGCCGCCGCGCAAAGACCACGGCGGGCAGTTGGTAGCACAGCGACTTACCGCCGCCGGTCGGCATTAGCACCAGCGAATGCTTGCCGCGCAGGGTCCGCTGGATAATCTCCGCCTGCGATCCACGAAAGTCGTCAAACCCAAAAACTTCAAACAGCACTTGCCGCGCGGCAGACAGTTCGTCCATTACTTACCCAAAGTAAAATCGGGCAGCCGCACAATCTCACCTCCGCGCAGGGCCGATTGATGGGCACAGATGCCAACGCAGGTCCAATTGGCACTGGTCACGGCGTTGGGCCGCGGATCGCGATCTTCCAGCAGCGCGTTGACGAATTCGTTGACTAGGTGTGGGTGTGAACCGCCGTGTCCACCGCCTTGCACGAAAGACAAATGTTGAGCGTCGTGAATTTCCTGCGGCAAGGTGAACCGCTGGATCTCGGCGGGCAGCAGATGCGCGAAATCAGGCACGTCCACTTTTTCAGGAATTTCCGGTTCCGGCTTTTTGGCGGTATGGATCACATGTGGTTCGTCTTCGATGAGAGTCCATTCGAAACTGCGCTGCGTGCCATAGACGTCGAAACTCTCGCGGTATTGGCGAGCGACGTCATACAGAAACCGCCAGACGTGGGCGGTGAGATCGCTGTTTTGGATCTTGATATGGCACGATTCGACCGCAAAGCGATTGCCGGAAAGTTGAGCGATCTCATCGCGGACCGTACCCGAGCCGAAGCAACTGACGTATTCGGCCAGTCCATCGACCAGCGACAGGCATGGGCTAACCGCGTGGGTGGCGTAGTGCATGGGGATCATCTTCTTCCAGTAAGCGGGCCAGCCGTCCATGTCTTGAGGATGGCTGGCAGCCAGATGCTGGACCTTGCCCAGTTCACCCTTCTGGACCATATCTTTGATGAACAGGAACTCACGGCTATAGACCACCGTCTCGGCCATCATGTACTTCAGCCCAGTGGCTTTAACCTTCTGAACAATCTGCTGGCATTCTTCGAGCGTGGTAGCCATGGGCACGGTACACATCACGTGTTTGCCGGCATCCAGAGCTTGGAGCGACATCCAAGCGTGGTCGTTGATGGGACTGTTGATGTGCACGAAGTCGATATCGCTATCGGCGAGGACTTCATCGAAGCTAGTATACCGCCGCTCGATCGAAAATTCGTCTCCGGACTGCTTGAGCTGTCGTGCATCGCGGCGACAGATAGCTAGGACATTTGTGGCTGGCAGACTCTGGTAGATCGGAATGAATTCGGCACCAAAGCCCAAGCCCACCATGGCTACGTTAAGTACTTTTGTCATCTTGCTTCTCGGATGCTGGGTAAAAATTAGCTGGCAGATGCACTGTGCAAGACTGGCCAGTTTACTGAGTTTTAGTAGCAATGCCTACCTGGAGCTTCGCCAATTGTGGGTCCTCGGACCCGTGTCAATTTTGTCGATTGTAGATAAGATGTTGTGGACCAAGTACGACTTACGAAATTGTCCAATATTTTGAGCACCTCGCGACCACCTCTTGCATTGCTACTTGCCAGCAGCCCCCAGCCATTGGTGCGACCGCTGCCGCGTACGCACACCGCAGAATTCTGCTTCGAGCGCCTTGCGCGTCTAGGCGGCGTTGTATGGCTGGATAGCAATATGCAATCCGCAGCGGCGGCGCGGGCCGGCGGTGGGCGGTACAGTTACCTAGCGGCCGAGCCGTTTTGTAAGATCCGCGTCGACGAACCGGTCGGTGCCGTGTTGGATCACGTGACAGAGCTGCTGCATCAATTCTATCAACCGCGCATTCCCGATCTGCCGCCCATGCAGGGCGGCTGGATGGGCTGGCTGGGTTACGAACTGGGCCGCACATTTGAAACGATTCCCGCTGCCCAGCACAACGAATTCCGCTTGCCCGCAGCCGCGCTGGGAATGTACGACGTGGTGCTCAGTTGGGATCATCAACTGGAGCAGGGCTGGATCGTATCGCAGGGCTGGCCGATGACGCGGCCGCTTGAACGAGCGCGACACGCCTACCGTCGACTGCAATATTTTCTGGACATTCTGGAGGGTCCCTCCACGCTGCGCGATGGCCAGCCGACGACGGCTCGGCCAGACCGCCAGTACCGACTGCGGCCTGCTCAGTTGGCGCCTCAATTCCCAACGCGCTGGTCGGACGCTTGGACTAGCAATTTTTCTACGACGCAGTTTCGACAAGCGGTAGAGCGCTGCGTACACTACATTCACGAGGGGGACATATTTCAAGTGAATCTGGCGCAGCGACTGATGCGTCAGGAGTCGTGTGCGGCGGAAAAACTGTATCTGCATATGCGTCAGCAAAATCCTGCGCCATTTTCAGGCTATGCAGATTTCGGGCGGACACAGGTTATCAGTTGTTCGCCCGAGCGCTTTGTGCGCGTGCTAGATCGGGAGATAGAGACGCGGCCGATTAAAGGGACGCGGCCGCGATTGAGCGATCCCATAGCCGACGCGGGGATCGCCGAGCTACTGCTGCACAGCGCCAAGGATCGCAGCGAGAATTTGATGATCGTCGATCTCTTGCGCAACGACCTATCGCGCGTGGCCGACCCCGCTTCGGTGAAAGTCACGCAACTGTGTGGCCTGGAGCAGTTTCCCTATGTGTGGCACTTGGTAAGCGCCATCACCGCGCGCCTGGCTCCCAACATGACCGCCGCGGAACTGCTGGCTGCGACTTTTCCAGGCGGTTCAATTACCGGGGCGCCCAAGATCCGAGCCATGGAAATCATCGCCGAATTGGAACCCACCGCACGCGGGCCCTATTGCGGCAGCTTGGGGTATTGGAGTTTTGCGGGAGATATGGACACCAGCATTTTGATTCGCACGATAACGGCCTGCGACGGTTGGTGGCAGGTTCCTGTAGGGGGAGGCATCGTGGCCGCCAGCCATCCTCATCTGGAGGAACAAGAGACGTGGCACAAGGCCGAGGGGATACTGCGCGCGATCGACTCGCTGCCGTGATGCTGTTCGTCTTTGGTCCTGAGACGAGGCGACAGCCGCATTGCTGAAACTCGTCCCCTAGCGCCGGTTTTCGGCGCTCCACAGCAAGCGGTGGAAAAATGAATTAGACTCTGTGGTACACGCAATTTTCCGTTCAGTGTATTCATCTCAGGAGCGCAACATGCAACGTCGTCAATTACTCAAGGGTGCCGCCGCTTCGGTGGCCATGTTCCATATCGTTCCGAGGCATGTACTGGGAGGTCCTAACTACATTGCGCCGAGTGAAAAAATCAATTTGGCCATCGTAGGTGCTGGTGGGCGCGGCCGTCAGGTGCTGCGCGAGATGATGGGTGAGGATGACGTGCGCGTCGTCGCCGTAGCCGACCCGGCCAAGTCATTTAGTCTGCAGCAGTTTTACTACAAAGACGTAGGCGGCCGCGAGCCGACGCGCGAACTGGTCGAGAAACACTATCAAGCCAAGGACCGCTCACACAAATGCGCGACCTACGAGAACTTCGAAGAGATGCTCGATCAACAGAAGGATCTAGATGCAGTCCTGTGTGGCACACCCGACCACTTGCACGCGTACGTATCCGCCAAGTGTCTACATGCGGGCAAGCATGTCTACTGTGAAAAACCGTTGACGCACAACATCTGGGAAGCGCGGACCATCGCAACGCTGGCCAAGCAAACTGGCTTGGCCACTCAGATGGGCAACCAGGGGC
>JBEBXX010000385.1:0-3769 GCA_040391435.1 Aureliella helgolandensis
GTTCGTTGGGTAGATGTTCGTTGGGCTCCTGTTGACTGGGCTCCTGTTGACTGGCCGGGCTGGGCTGAGGCTGACAATGTTGCCAGAGCTCAGTGCGCCAGGACTCCAAATGAGCGGTGCGCAGTTCGGGCGGCTGTGGGTTATCGGCCAGGTCATCGGTCATTCGCGCAAAGGCGTACAGCGCGCACATGGCCTGGCGGCGGGGCGGGTCGAGCAGGGCAAACGAGTTATAGAAGCTGCTCTGGCTCTCCCGGCAAATGCGCACACACCGCCGGCGGCTGTCTCGCAGTGGTTTCGATTCGGGTTCGAGGTGATTGAGCTTGGCCGTCGCCGCGCTTTTCGACGGCTGCTGCCAATCGAGGTTTGAGGTATTGAGGGGGATAGGCCTCAGGGTGACAGGACTGAGGGGGTTGGCGTTAGGCGTCACGGGGCTGCCGGAGCGCAGGGGCGCGGTAGGCGTTAACAACGATTTGACCATGAGCTTGGCTTGAGTGACTTTGGTCAGCCTCGGACGGTGGGTCCACACGTCAAACTGCTGAGCCTCGATGGCTTGCAAGATAGCCAGTCCACCGCGAACAAATAGATCGATGTCGGTCTTGAGCCATGGCGGAACGAGCCGCACGAGCGGCCAGCCCTGGTGCAAATTGCTGCGAGCCAGCTCGACCCACTGTGACAGCGCGCTACGCAGCTCGGGCGCAACCTGACGGCGGAGCAACATGGCTTCATCGACGCCGTGAAGGCACCATCGCGTGCGTGGCAGGTAAATCCGGCCGCGCTCCGCGTCGCGCGACATGTCCTGACAGAAATTGGCCAATTGCAGCCCGCTGCAGATCGCATCGCTGTACGCTACGGTGGCAGGGGTGGCGGCCCGGGCCAGTTGTAATAAGATGCGGCCAACGGGATTGGCCGAACGGCTACAATAGTCCAGTAGTTGTTGATCGTCGGCATAACGCTGCACGTGCTGGTCTTGGCGGAATGCGCTTAGAAGCTGGCGAAAAGTGTCAAGATCCAAGTGACGCCGCGCGATGGTCTGGCGTAAGGCTAGCAGGATTGGATGCCGCGGCGGACTGGTCAAGCACCGCTCTAGCTCTGCCTGCCACCAATCGAGCAATTCCAAGGCGGTTTGAGAATCCTGTGTTTCGTCCGCCAGGTCATCCGACCAGCGACAAAAAGCATACAGGTTGTGGAAGTCCTGTTTAAACGAGCGGGGCAGGAGCAGCGAGGCGACAATAAAGTTTTCTGGATGGGCGGCTGACCAGCGCCTGCAGTAGGCCTGGGCCTGCCGCAGTGACGGCGTGTGCGTCTGGCCTGGACCGTATTTGGCCAGTTCTCCAGGCAGTGCCACCCTTTTTGAGGTCGTGCTCAAGTCGAATTCCAGCATAATAGGCAATAGTAGCAGATTTTAAGGCATTGCAGACTGCAAGTAGTCGTAGGAAGCGTGGTAGATGAGGGAACCGCGGCTAACGCCCTGCGGCTGATAGGTGGCTTGCGGTATTAAATCATAGAGGCTTAAGGCGAGGGAAAAAGATGGAAATAGTTCTGGCGGCTCCCAGAGGCTTTTGTGCGGGAGTGAATATGGCGGTCACTAGTCTCGATTTGGCTATCTCCCACTTCGGCACTCCCATATATGTCTATCATGAAATAGTTCACAACCAGCATGTCGTGAAGACCTTTGAATCCAAAGGCGCGGTGTTCGTCGATGATTTGAACGAGATCCCCGCCGGATCGACGGTCCTGTTCTCCGCGCATGGTGTAGCGCCCGAAGTCCGTTACGCAGCTCAGCGGCTCGGCCTGTTTGCCATCGATGCTACTTGTCCCTTGGTGACCAAGGTTCACTTGGAGGCGATCAAGTATGCCAAGGGCGGCTACACGATCGTGCTCATCGGTCACGAGGGGCATGACGAAGTGATTGGCACGATGGGAGAAGCCCCCGAGGCAATCATCCTGGTCGAGGATGAACAGCAAGTGGACGATCTGGAATTTACGGAGCAGACCAAGCTGGCCTATTTGACTCAGACCACGCTCAGCGTCGATGATGCCAATCGCATCATCGGTCGTCTGCGTGAGCGGTTCCCATGGATCGAAGCGCCGCCCAAGGAGGACATCTGCTACGCGACACAAAATCGCCAGGAGGCGGTGCGGCTGCTCAGCGAACAGGCCGATGTAGTGTTGGTCCTGGGCAGTCAGAACAGCAGCAACAGCCAGCGGCTGCGCGAGCTGGGGGCAGAGCAGGGGAAGCGAGCTTACTTGATCGACGGCGAACAGGATCTGAACGTCGAGTGGTTCAGTCCAGACGACCGGATCCTCGTCACCGCCGGGGCCAGCGCACCGGAGTCGGTAGTTCAGTCCACGATCGCTTGGCTAGTGGAGAAATTTGGAGCTACCGTCCGAGAGGAAGCTGTGCGTCTGGAGGACGTCCATTTTCCCCTTCCCAAGCCCCTGCGCAAATTGGCCTAGTGTGGCCCGACGCTCCGCGTCGGCATCCCCCCGCATTTCTCCCCCCACATTCCCCATCACTCTCCCTCTGTCGCATTTCTTTTGCCGCAATTCCCCTCACGCAATTCCCCTGTCACTCTCCCCACCGCCGCCAGGCCAGCGCTTGGCGGATACCGCAGCCTTCAAAACGCTTGCGGAGTGCTCTCGAAGAAATGCAGTGCGTGGCTTACAATTGCCTCTGCAACCACGACCCCGGCGAGCACAGAAAGAGTGTTGAATGAGCGCGACTGTCACCGATCCGATTCTTCGCTTTCCTGAGAATTGGCGACATCGCCATTTGTTGGATTTAGAAAGTCTGTCGGCTGTTGACATCACTACGCTGTTGGACACGGCCCAGGCCCTGAGCGACTTGTATAACTCGCGCGGCAAGCTATCGCTGCTCAGCGGCAAGACGATGGCGAATTTGTTCTTCGAAAACAGCACGCGCACGCGCAACAGTTTTTCGCTGGCCGCGCGGCGGTTAGGCGCCGATACAATCGAATTTTCGTCGACTGGATCGTCGGTCTCTAAAGGTGAAACCTTTATCGATACAGCCAAGACGATTGAGGCGATGGGGGTCGATGCCGTGGTGACTCGGCATGCCACTCCCGGCGCATCTCATCTGCTCGCCCAGCACCTGGACTGTTCGGTGATCAATGCCGGGGACGGGCCGCACGAGCATCCGACTCAAGGCTTGCTGGACATCCTTACGATACGTCAGCATCGCGGCTCGCTTACTGGACTGACGGTAGCGCTGGTGGGCGATATTTCGCATAGCCGCACCGCTCGTTCGAATATTTGGGGATTGAAAAAACTGGGGGCGCATGTCATTGTGTGTGGCCCGGCGACTTTGGTGTCCAAGAAATGGGAGCAGTTGGGGGTCGAGGTGGCTTACAGTCTGGACGCCATCCTGCCGCGCTGCGACGTGCTCAATTTGCTACGCATTCAATTTGAGCGACAGGCCACGCGGCCGTTTCCATCAGTTCGCGAATATGCTTTGCTGTACGCGATGAATGCGGAGCGGATGCGGAGAGCCAAAGACGAGATCTTGATTATGGCCCCAGGGCCGATCAATCGTGGTGTCGAGGTAACCCCCGAGGTGGCCGACGGTCCGCATTCGGTGATCTTGCAGCAGGTGAGCAATGGGATTGCGGTGCGGATGGCCGCCCTGTGGCTGCTGCTGGGCGGGCCCGCCAAATAACAACTTTCGTAGCTGAAGTCGCCAGACTTTGGATCGTTGTAGCTGAAGTCGCCAGACTTTGGATCGTTGTAGCTGAAGTCGCCAGACTTTGGA
>JBEBXX010000386.1:0-3768 GCA_040391435.1 Aureliella helgolandensis
GTCGGCCCATTGCATTTCAGACGATTCAGAGCACAATTCTCGGTTTAAGAGCGTCGTGTAAGCACCACGCGTAAGTTTCCTGTTTTATCAATCAACCGTGGCTAACGCAAAACGGCTAATTATATGCCGAAACTTATGCGTGGGTGTTTAGTTCATCTGAACAATGTTGTGCCCTGTTTCGTTTGTGGAGTCAGTAGATGTTGCAGCGTAGTCTTGTATTGCTCAAACCCGATTGTGTCGAGCGTCGTTTGATGGGACAGATCCTAGCGCGTTTTGAAGCCAAAGGCTTTAATATTGTCGCGCTGAAGATGCTGCGCATCACCCCCGAACTTTCCAAACAGCACTACGCCGAACACGTCTCGAAGCCCTTCTATAGCAGTTTAGAAGACTTCATCACATCGGCTCCCGTGGTCGCCGTGGCGGTCGAGGGCCTGGACGTCGTTCGTGTAATACGCGAGATGCTAGGTGCGACCAACGGGCTCAACGCGGCTCCCGGGACCATCCGCGGGGATTTTTCCAGCTCGCGGCAGATGAATTTGGTGCATGCTTCAGACAGCCCCGAAAGCGCCACTCGCGAATTGGAACTCTACTTTAGCGCCGCAGATTTCTGCGAACATGAGCTGATGCTCACCCCAGCCCTGCGGTCGAGCGACGAGGGTTAATTGATAATCCAGCGGACGGCCAGCGGGCTGCACATCTCCGCTCCGGCTAAAATCAATTTGTTTCTGAACGTCTTGCGGCGGCGCAGCGACGGCTACCACGAAGTGCAGACGCTGCTGTGCCCCATCTCCCTGTTCGACCAGCTCAGCTTCGAGGTCACGCCGCGGGCGGAGATCGAATTTGAGCTGCTGTTGCCGCAATCCTCTGCGGACCATTCGCCAACGCCAACGCCAACGCCAACGCCAGCGGCTGACGAGGTCGATCCGGCTTGGGACATCCCCGCCGATAGCCGCAACCTCGTGGTTCGCGCCGTGCGCCGTGTGCAGCAGGCATTAGGCACCGAGCAAGGTTGCCGCATCCAACTGCGGAAGGCGATCCCGGCAGCGGCCGGCTTAGGTGGTGGCAGTAGCGACACGGCCGCAGCCATCGTGGCCAGCCTCGTGGCTTGGCAGAGCTGGAATCGGAGTCTGGCTCTGCAGATCGCGGCGGAAATAGGCAGCGATGTGCCCTTTTTTCTAGGCAGTAGCCAGGGCCTGGGACTGGCTCTAGCCACTGGCCGCGGTGAGCAGTGCCAGCCGCTGCTGACCCAACCCGCGCTGGACGTGTTGCTCACTCACCCGCCGGTCGGATGTTCCACGCGAGAGGTTTACCAGAACTGCGTAGCTTACGGCAACGCCGGCGATTTTCGAAAAATTGTCGACGCTTGTGGAACTGGGCAACTTGAAAAGATTGGCGCACAGCTCTCCAATACCTTACAATTACCTGCAGCCGGCATGACCCAGTGGATCGATCGGCAACTGAGTTTGTTCGCTGACATCGGCGCAAAATATGCGCTCATGTCGGGCAGCGGCTCAAGTTGTTTTGCGCTGGTCAACGATCCGCAGTGTGCCGAGAGGCTGCACCGCGCCGCGGCCGCTCGGGGCATCGAGCGGGTCTACGCGGTACAATCTTGGTATGGCTCATCGATTGAACAGCAACTAGCGAAGCTGGAACTTGGCGAATCGCTATAGGTCTTTGGGGGAGGCAAAACTGCTTAGATATCTCACGAGCGAACTCATCTGGCGGGATTGGTCAACTGGCGAAACATCTAGACGCGTAGGCATAAGGATTAGCTGCTGTGGACATCACTGAGGTTCGAATTAAGCTCATGGAGGAATCTGAGGATCGCCTGCGCGCCTTTTGTTCCATTACATTTGATCATTGCTTCGTGGTCCGCGATCTGAAAATTATCGAAGGCAGTCACGGCCCTTTTGTGGCCATGCCCAGCCGCAAGCTCTCCAATCGCTGTGGCCGCTGCGGGAACAAAAATCACATTCGCAGCAATTACTGCAATAATTGCGGCTCGCGCGTCCGCGAGAATCGGGGCGCGGAAGAGGAGGCCCCCAACAAACTCTACGCCGACGTGGCCCATCCCATCAACCAATCTTGCCGCGATCTCATTCAGCACCACGTAGTCGTCGAATATCAGTTAGAGCTTGAACGCGCTAAGCTGCCGGGCTATATATCGCGGTACGATGATGCCTATGAAGGACATGAAACCGAGCCCGCACAGCGAGCCCGTGCGGATAGCTCTGCGGTTCCCGCTCCGCATCTTCGCAAAGATTTCAGGCGAGATGAGCCCAGTTCTGCCGATACTAGTCAAGATGCGTCTAATTCGCGTTCCGATTCCAATTGAGCCCTGCTAAAGCCATGTTTGCCAGTCTTATCCAAATTGTGACGCTGTTCGCATTCACTGCGCATGCAGTGTTGGGTTGCTGCTGGCATCATTCCCACGCAATTGCAGTGTGCGCAGATCAGGCCGTTTGCGAAGCGCAGGCAGTGAGCTGCACTGCTCCCACGACTGGGGACCTGTGCGCTCAGCGGCTGGCGGAGCGAACGCACTCCCACTGCGTGCATTCGCCCCAGCCCACCGCCGGTCAAGCGGCAGTGAGCCGGCTTACGCCTCAGAGCGACAGCCAACTTGTGGCGCAGAGCCGCTGCGACGCCGATGTCAACCAAAGCTGCTGCGGCGCGACGCACCGGCCGGCCAGTCACTGCACTTCCATCCGCTGCAGCTACATCTTAGCTAAGCTGCTCACGTTGGATTTGGCCGACGCTGTGGCACTGGACGGATTCGTAACCTCGGTCTCCGTGCGCCGCCATCTACCGGCTGCGGATTCTATCGGACGCATCGGCCACTGGCCATTTTTCTTGTGTCCCCATTCTTCTCGGGAACGCTGTGCCTCTCTGCAAACTTGGCAGATCTGAGACGCACGCACTGCGGCTACCAGTTCTAGCTGACAGGCTGCCGCGCCACCTCCCGCCGCGAGTGGTGCGTTAGCTCGCCTGTTGCCTGCTGCGTTAGCTCGACTGGTGCACTACTTCGTTCCAGAGCGTAGTGGAGCTTGCGCGCGGACTGACGCGCACTCCGCGCGACCGACGCGCACTTTGCGCGACCGACCAGCCGCGGCGAGCCAGTGCTGACTAGTTTCGAAAGCTGTATCGGGCGCAAGCTCGCTACCTATTTGTTGCCGGTTTCATTTTCCTCTGCAGAGATTCTGTTATGCAACTGAGCATTTCTCAATGGCCTTGGCGTGCTATCCGCTGGATAGTTGGGCTGGTGCTGATCATTGCCCTACTGGCTACTTTCTCGCTCTGGTCGGGGCCGTTAGCGCGGTGGGCCGATGCCTGGATGGCGGCCATTCGCCCCACGCCCACAGCCGAGCGTGCGCCGCCCACTGCCAACGCCGGACCGGGGGCCAGCAGCTCCCTCGAGCTAACGCCCCAGGCCATACAGAACCTAGGCCTAAGGGGCGAATTCCTCAAGCCGATCCAACTGCAAACCTACCGCCGCACGATCACTATGCCGGCGGTGGTGGTAGCCAAGCCGGGGCGTTCGCAGATCATCGCCTCGTCGCCTCTCAACGGCATCGTTACGCACGTCCACGCCGTGACTGGGGAAGCGGTCATGCCGGGTGACCTGCTCTTTGAGGTGCGCCTGACCTACGAAGACTTGGTCGAATCCCAAGCGCTCTATTTGCGAACCATCAGCGAACTGCAGGTTGAAACGCGTGAGATAGCGCGTTTGGAGGCAGCCACACAGTCCGGTGCCATCTCCGGAAAAGCCTT